>JAAZCA010000001.1 GCA_012513515.1 Myxococcales bacterium
ATAGGGCATCTCAGAAATGGACTATGCCGATAAGAAATTGGAAGCCCGCACTGAACAGATTCGCCATAGAGTATGGAGTAAACTTTGAATTCTAAAATCGCAGTTACACAGAATTATTTACAGGCTCGTAAAACCGACAACGGCGATCCAATCGAACATATGATATGTCTTCCGGCAAGCTCTCCCATAAATCGCTCGCCCATTTCTTCAACGGAATTAAGTTCATCTTTTTGCAGCACCGACACCTTGTTGCCCACAAGAGGATATCCATTTAGTTTCAGCGCTTCATCGTAGGCTCCGGAAAAAGCAAAGCGCCTGCCTGCGATATAGATTATGTCGGATTCCAATGCGCGTATGTCATGCAAAAATCTCGCCGCACTGTGAACAAAGCCATCCGAAAATCTCTCGTCATCTATGTCGGCGACAACTACTGGGCTTACCCCGGCCTCCTTCGCCTGCCGCAACCTTTCTAATATCACGGAGGTTTGTTCCTGCCTTAAAACCGCGGGGAGATCTTCAAAATCAAGCCTGTCGATGCCGCCAATGGACTCAAGCTCTCTGGCGAGAAGGACCGGGTCTGTGGTTAAAATTCCATCTCCTATACCGGCAGCGCCCGGAGGCATATCACCCTGAACATGGATGCGTATGCCATTGCCCCCACCTCTAAGCTTGGAATATCCGTTTAGATGATTGGGAGTATTATCCATGAAAGCCACATGCCACACCTCCTTATGACTGGCCAAGTACTCCCTAACCATAACCATCTTCTCCGGCTCCTTTTGAGAACCGGAGCTCCAATCTATCTTGGCGCCCTTATGAAAAAGTGGTTCGCTATTTTCATCCCAGAGCCCTACATAGCGAAGCGCGAGCTCGGCAGCGGAAAGCCCGTTAGGCAGGCTATCATCCTGATCGCTTCTCAACGAAACGTAGACGGTCCTCAATGGAATTCCTTTTTTCTGGAGCCTTCTGCGCAGGAGTTTTACGAGATTGATCGTGCCCCATATAGGATTCGCTCCTTCTACCCTCCTCGAAGGATCGAAAAAATGCTTGTCGTGATGACCTTGCGCAGGCGCAACAATCTCTTCGTCAAAAACACCTATCTTAGCTAGTATATCTTTGGCATTCCAACCCAAGAGATCTACTCCCAAATCCTCCTTTTCAGAGATGCTCTTTTTTATCTCCGAAGCGCGAGGTCCATCGTAGCTTGCAAGCCATTCATCGAAAAGTCGCCTGGTAAATCTCCTCACATTGAAAAGGGTTCCGTCTATATCCAAAAACATGGTCGGTATTTTTTTTGCTCTTTCAAATCCCGTTGTCGCAGACCTCTCAAGCCTCTCCAATACATAGGCCGCGCTGACATTTTCCGTGAAACCGCCTGAAAGCTTCACCTCTGTGGAAGTGGGCACGCCGAGCTCCGTCTGACCTGGAGCCCTTATCGAAAAATGCGCCACTACGTTATCGTCACCCGATAGGCTTGAAATGTATATCCTGTAAGGTAGGACCAGCCTTGCGCCGTTGGGAATTACCAGCATGCGCGCCCTCTGCGCAACCATATCCAGAACTTCGTTATCGCTGACTAGGTCCCTCATGCACGTAGCGAGCTGCCCTGTCAGCACCAAAGAGCTGGCACGCCATGACTCCATAGCAACTTCCGCTATGAAAAATTCGTCTCGAGGTTTGAAGCGCTGGAGTTCGACCTGGTGTCTCCCGGTTTCAGGATTGAAAATGAACTGCACCATCGAGTTCTGATTTTTGCCCATCCATCTGCCGACATAAGAAGGAAGGTAATGCTGGGGGTAGGTGGTGATATCTACCTTACCACCCCTGCTTGTGGCGCGTGGCAACTTTTTATTCCCTAGTTCTAAATTGCCGCTGCTTCTACCTTCCAATATAATCCGAGAAATCTTCTGCAAAATCTCCTGAAATTTACCCGGGGAATCTATGCTCTCGACATATTCTTTCATCAGAGCGGGATAGGCTGTTACGGCCCATGTCCAATCCTTCAGCCCTATATCCTCTGAAATGATCCGCTCGGACGCATTGATAAAATTCCGCTCTTCGTCGGAAAGTCCGGCGCCCGCAGATTTGGCCTGGTTATAGGGAATTATCACTATTGGTCTCAAAGACATCCGATCCTCCAAGCTATGATTTATGAAAATTATCTCCGGCACGCCCTTATCGGCGCATCGGAAAAAAGGTTGTGTGCTCCCTTAATGAGTTCCTCCTATTGGTTTCTTTTCTTATTCGACGCGACATCCAACAATCAATAGTTTTTATTCTTTTGACAAATTTTCAGTAAAGTGGCGAAAAATATCCGCTTGATATCCAAGCAAGACAGACAACTTTTTAAAAAAAATGCCGATAACTATAGCGGAGGAGGAGAAAGTCCATATGCTGCCACCTGAGGTGCTGGACAAGATAAGACGGGAAAGAGAGGAGAGAGAGCGTCCCTCTTTCAAAATTCCTCTCTATCTACCTGAAATAGTTGATGAAGATTTCTATCAGGAGGATGAAAAGTCCGTGATATCCAGAGTGGTGGTAATAGATCTCATGTAAACATCGTAAAAATACAAAAAACGGCAAAATCTTATCGATTTTGCCGTTTTTTTATTATTTGATCAAATTAAGGAACCTCGACCATGGACAATTGACCATCGACCAAAACATCAAGAAGCTAGAATTCGGAGGTTACTTAGATCAAAAGTGGCGCAATAACGAGGGCAAGCACGCTCATAAGTTTAATCAAAATGTTGAGCGATGGACCGGCGGTATCCTTGAAAGGATCGCCAACGGTATCGCCGGTGACAGCGGCTGAATGCCTCAGGCTCCCCTTCCCTGTATTTTCGCCAGGATTTTGGGGTTCCCCCTCGATCTGTTTTTTGGCGTTATCCCACGCCCCTCCAGAGTTTGCCATAAATATCGCCATCAAGACGCCAGTCACCGTAACGCCGGCCAAAAGACCGCCAAGGGCTGCCAAGTCCCCCCATACCCACTTAGATACAAAGCCCACTACGACCGGAGCAAGGATGGCCAAAACCCCCGGCAAGACCATCTGACGTATCGCCGCTGATGTTGAGATATCGACGCACTTTGCATAGTCAGCCCTAGCATTTCCCTCCATGAGTCCGGGAATTCCGCGAAACTGTCTTCTTACCTCCTCTATCATTCTATTGGCCGCCTTGCTGACCGCCTTCATCGCCATAGCGCTGAAAAGGAAGGGCAACATCCCACCTATCAAAAGTCCGGCAATTACATCGGGACGAGTGATATCTATCGTCTTGAGTCCTGCCTGCTCACGGAAAGCCGCAAAGAGCGAAAGTGCTGTAAGCGCTGCTGACCCTATCGCAAAGCCCTTTCCAATGGCAGCCGTAGTATTGCCCACGGAGTCGAGTAGATCGGTTCTTTTCCTTACCTCTTCACCAAGTCCGCTCATCTGAGCGATGCCGCCGGAATTATCCGCAATGGGGCCATAGGCATCCACAGAGAGCTGGATGCCTGTAGTCGAAAGCATTCCAAACGCAGCTATCGCTATTCCGTAGAGCCCCGCGAAATAATAGCTCGCAATTATCGCGACAACTATCGATGTAAGCGGCAGTGCGGTGGAACGCATACCTACAGCTATTCCAGATATTATGTTTGTGGCTGATCCTGTTCTGGATGAAACGACTATCTCTCTGACCGGAGGCTTGTCCATCGCACAGTAGTATTCCGTAAACAGCCCAACCGCTACTCCAGCCAGAAGCCCGGCAACCACAGCACCCCAAATTCTGAATGCGCTGACTACGCTGCCCTGAAACACGAAGCCTTCCGAGGCCATCGCATTGATTACAAAATACGCCGCAATCACAAAAATTACCGCAGCGAGAAATGACCCGGTATTTAAAGCGCGCTGCGGATTGCCGCCCTCGCTGGTCTTAACAAAAAATGTCCCTATTATGGATGCGATGATTCCTATCGCGGCAAGGACCACGGGAAGAGAAACCGCCACAAATCCAGCGGATACACCAAGCACCATAGCGCTTACCAACGCACCTACGTATGATTCAAATAAATCAGCGCCCATGCCGCAGACATCGCCTACGTTGTCTCCGACATTGTCGGCTATCGTCGCGGGATTTCTTGGATCATCCTCCGGAATATTTTTTTCCACCTTGCCGACCAAGTCAGCTCCGACATCGGCGGCCTTCGTGTATATACCCCCTCCGACCCTCGCAAACAGGGCTATCGAAGATGCGCCAAAAGAAAATCCGACGAGTATAGGCAGAACCGTATCTTTCAAAGTATCGGGGTGTGAGCCGAAGCAATAAATAAGAATTAAAAAGACTACTCCCAACCCGAGAACTCCCAGCCCAACTACGCTCATTCCCATCACCGCACCACCGCGAAAGGCGATGCCAAGTGCCTTGTTAAGGCTTTCCCTCGCAGCGTTGGCGGTTCTGACGTTTGCCTTGGTAGCAACACGCATCCCTAAATATCCGGCGAGGGCGGAGCAGAAAGCGCCTATCATGAATGATACGGCCACCAGGCGCACAGCACCCTTGTTTATAATCGCAAAGATAAAGGCGACGATTACAACGAATACGGCGAGTGTTTTGTACTCTCTGGCTATGAAGGCCATGGCCCCCTCACGTATAGCGCGGGCGACCTCCTTCATTCTTTCAGTGCCTGGATCTGCTGATGAAACTTGATGAGTCAGAAATGCCGCGTACGCCAGGGCGCAAATAGCGCCGATAACGGCCATCCACACAACAAAGATGCGCTCTGCCATAGACATCTACCTCCTTTGCTGGTGATAGATCCATAACCCGCAAAATATCAGAGTAGAAATAAGCAGACAAAAGCAAAAACAGCGTAAGTCTCCGGCATAACCGCCGCAACTATAGCATTCCCCAGTGTATTTCTTCCCTCTCCTATGGCCCTGACTCCGGCGACACATACCCTGCCTTGGTATATCGCGCTTATAAAACAAACGATGCCAATCCATAATAGCAACGCACCTATCGACGGGTTTGAAGCAAAGGCGTCTTTTTTAAGAATTCCGCCGAGCAGCGAATATATCCCCTGAGTACTTGGAAGGACTACGAGAGGCACAACTGAAAAAAACTTTTTCTCGCCTATGCCGATGGCCGCCTGGAAGGCTATCGAGAGACCCAACGCCGAACCGACGAGGCCGAGGCATACCCCACCATAAAAGGCCAACTGACTGAAGAAGGACAGATCCATTTAACACCTCCGATTAAGATAATGTTATTACACATTAAAATATAATATCCACCGCATAGTTTATATCTTTTCGAGAGGCTTGTACGGCGCGCCCGACAGCTGCACGCATTTTGGAAAGGCCTCGACAGCGTGCAGTCTGGCAGGGTGAACCAAAGCCCCCATAACCCCCATGGCGAAATTAAATGAATGGCCCAGGAGAAGGACGATTATCGATAGCAGGATTCCTACCACAGGAACCGCGCCTCTGACGTCCACCGCAAGCACGTTGATGACAGAAGCTATCGCACCCGAGGCCACTCCAAGCCCGAAAAGTCTGGCATAGGACATCACATCCCCCAGAAGTCCGGTGAGGCCGTAAACTCCCCAAATCCCAGCGCCAAGCCTCTTGAGGGGATTTTTGGCGTCCGATGAAAAAGTTAATATCAATAATATCCCGGCCCCTGCGATGTACGGCCATATTGAGTATTTGATCATCGCGAGCGCGCCGCCCCACAAGACGAATAAGGTACCCGCTTTTATCATCCTTTCGGAAAAATTATTCGACGATATTATGGAAATCATAAGCGCTATGCTGATATGCAGAACCCCGGCCACGATAGAAATTTTAAACAGCAGCATGGGATCTCCAACGTCCGGGGCCACATCGACCAGTATCCACTCCCTCTGAGCAAATGGAATTCCGAAAATTGATCCTGTGGCGAGACCCCATACGACGGTGGTAAGCCCTAACAAAATGGTCATATTCGACACGAACCTGATAGCGGGAATTTTTGCCGACAACAATTTCTTGGCTACGGCACCTATCAAAATCATGATCGCGCCGTACCCGGCATCGGAAAGACATATCCCAAAAAATAGCATCATCGACGGGGCAAAAAAGAGCGCCGGATCTATCCCTCCGTATTTCGGAAAACCGAGAATGTGCAAAAGAGGTTCGAATACACTGGCGAGCCATGAATTTTTCGTCTTGATCGGAGGGCTTTCATCCTCCATGGGGTCCCTCGCCTTCATGAAAACGCCCGGGAATGATTTGTGCACCATTTCTGCGACATGTTCGATGTTGTCGGCAGGGACCCACCCGGCAAAGGCGGAGACAGACTCATCTTCAAATGCCCTGCCCAGCGTTTCATAAAAATCGCGCTCTTCTGTAAGGGCGGCATTCTTTTTCCTATAGCTTGGCAAATGCACCGTGGCTGAATCAATCTGCGCTGAAATTGATTCGAGGCGTCGCCTCAAATCGGAGAGCTCCTCCTTGAGTGCTGAAAGGCTTGACTTAGGAACCTCTCGTTCGACAGCGAATGGAATCTTCACCGGACCTTTTAATGAGAATGTTGCGAAGCATACATCATCATGCCTGCTTATCACATGAATATGCACTTCCGATTTCTTGGCATACTCCTCAAATTCCTTCTTTGGCGCACCCCATAACTGCAATGACACCCCGCTGCCGGATAGATTCCCAACATCTTCCGGATCAAAATCTCCAAGGCAGGCCTGTTTTTCTATTTCCCTCTCGACTTTGGCAATGCCATCGATGAATTTCTTTTCATCCGAAAGCCATGATTCAACATCCCAAATGCTGGGTAAAATCGCCGAGTCAGATATATGATTTTTTACATTCCTATCCGAGAGTGACTTGATGACTGTATTTTGGACATGGAGTTTGTGCTCCAGATTTTTTAGCTGCTCGCTTTCGGTTGCCCTTTTGAGATGCTCAGGGTGGAGGACTCCGATATCCTGAAGGCCGCGCAAAACGGCCTCCGACTCGCGAACATGCGAGAGGAACAGCACATATTTCATCGCCACTATCGCCATATTTATGCCGTTTCGAACGTGCTCTTTTCGGCGAGCATTTCCGCCTGCGCTATTTTGGCCACCATGACCGTGGCCCGCTCGTTGTCCTCGAGCCTGCCTTTTATGTATCTGATCTCGCCCTTGTACATCGGTATGAGCCTCTTCTCAAACAGGTTAATCCTCTGTGTAGTGACCGAAAGCTCCTCGCCGAGGAGTTCAAGCCCCTTTTTCATGGCGGCGTATTTTTCATTGGCCTCAAGAAGTTCTTTCCTCAGATTTACAAACAGATCAAAAGAGGGGGGCGTCATAAGGACGGAATATCCCCGCACCTCGAAATCGACGCTCTCAACGGAACTTATAATTACGCCCGCTATGTTGAGCGTCGCAAGCGTCTTATCCTTGATTAAGACGAGAAAATCTATCTCCGGATGCGGATTTTGTTCGTAGTGATCCGAAAGCTTCTGACAGAGGCTTTCAAGCTCTGCCATCTTTTCTTCCCATGCCAGTATCTCACGATTGAGCTGCTTTCTGCGCAGGTCGAGCGTCGGCACGGCTCTGGAAAGCCTCTCCGCACGAAGCTTGGACATCCTCATTGCGCCTTTGGTCACAGTCGGCATTCAGATTATTCCTTATAAAACTTATCGAGTATCTCTTTCTTTATCCTGAGAACCCTTCTTGGAAGTATCTTTATCAGTTCCCATCCGAGGTCCAGAGTTTGTTCCAAAGTCAGATCCTGGTCGGCAGGTAAAAATCTTCTTTCAAATTCATCGGCGAACTTCAGATAGGCGATGTCAACTTCGTCTGTGATGGAAAAGCCCATCTCTTTCTGTTCGCGCAACGAGAGAGCGTTCGCATATGCCGAAACGCATGCATCCATGATGGAGCCGTGGTCGGAACGCGTTTCCTTTCCAACGACGAGTCCCTTCAACCTAGAAAGACATTTCATTATGACGAACTTTCCCTTTTCAACGGGAAGCTGCCCCTCCGTTATGTAGCCGGTAAGGTTTGCGACTATGTGCGAGAGGTCATTGTCCGGGACGGAGTTCACTCCTATGATCGTCACCGATCCGCGCTCTCCTCCAAAATTAACGGCGCGTTCGTATATCCTGGCGAGCTTGCTATAGAGATCTCCCGGATATCCGTCGCGGCTGGGAATTTTGCCCTGCGCGTTGGAAACCTCCATCAGCGCATCGGCATACCTAAGCATGTCCGCTATCACCACCAGGACGTGCTGGCCTAGTAACGCGAGTTTTTCCGCATAAGCGCAGCATATGTGCGGAACGTTAAGCCTCTCGATAGGGGATTCGCTCCCGAGATTTACGACCATCACCATTCTTTCTGCCGCCTCCTCAAGGACTTCCCTGAAGAAGATGTATTCTTCGTTGAGCAGCCCCAGCCCTCCGAAGACCACGCTGAAATTCTCCTGACCGGCAACTCTTGCCTGGCGTATTATCCTGGCGACTATGTTGTTGATATCTTCGCCCGGCAATTTGTAGATCGGTATCTTCTGCCCTCTTACGATTGTATTTGCTCCGTCTATTGAAGGGATGCCTGTCTCTATGTAGCCTTGCCCCATCGCCCTTCGGGAGGGATTGACTACCGGCCCTTCGACCGGAATCATCTCGCCCTTGACTGCAGGGCGCCCGTCCCTCGGCTTTCCGATTCCGTCGAATATCCTTCCCATTATCAGCTTGGAATCGAATGGAAGTTCGAACGGCTTGCCGGTGAATTCGGTCCTCTGAGTGGTTACGACTCCGAGGCTCCCCTGAAGCGACTGAAGAAAGACCGTGTCCCCTTGAATCTTTACGACCTTTGCCGAACCAAAACCCGGAAGGTGAGCCTCCTCTCCCATTCCGACGCCGGTGACGCCGCGGACCTGGAGGATAGGCCCCTCAATATTTTCTATATCGCAGTAGACGACTTTCACCTCGCCACCTCGCCTTCCCGAACATCAGCCGCAGGTGCGGAAGCGCTCGTGATCGATTCTATGATCCTGTCATATCCAGCCTTGTAGTCGCTGGCGTAGTTGGCCTGAACGATCTCAAAGAGAAGGTCTTCCTGCCGCCTTCTCATCGACCTCTTGTCCTCAAGCGGAAAGATGTCCAAAATATGCACCAGAAATCTCATCATGTCGTAATGCCGCTCCAGTGAACTCGCCCTGTCATTCTCGTCGAATGTGTTCTGATTCAGATATCCCTTCTGGACGATTTCGCCGAGGAGATACCTGCGATATTCCTCATCGCCGATTCCCTTTTCGCCCAGGATTTCCATCTGATCTCTTATGCGCTCTCCCTCAACGACCGAGGACTTCAGCGCGGAAACAAACTTCAGCCACAGCGGAAGATCTTTCTGCTCGAATCGCCTCTGCAAAACTTCTACGGACGTGTCGAGATATTTCGAGTGGCATTCTAGAGGATCGAATGCGGGGAAAAGACGAGCGGCCGCCCTCTTTCTCGAAAGTATCAGGGCAACCTTAGCTGTTTGAATTGCCGCCTGAGTCGGCGGATCTCCGGAGATGTCTCCTCCGTCTGGGGAAAGCGCGGCGATGATAGTCATACTCCCGCGACGCTCCGGCCCCGAGCCCAGGCATGCTATAGATCCGGCCCGTTCAAACCAGCGGGTCAGATATGCTCCTATGTAAGCGGGGAACGCCTGAGGACCTGGAATCTCGCCAAGCCTTCCGCTGATCTCCCTCATTCCCTGCGCCTGGCGGGAAAGGCTGTCGGTGAGAAGAAGAACATCGTATCCCATGTCGCGAAAATATTCGCCGACAGTTGCACCGACAAGAATTGATCCCTCTCTGGCCGCCACCGGCATTGCGCTAGTATTGACGAATAAAACGGTTCTTTCTACGAGAGGCCTTCCCGTTTCCGGATCTATCAGTTTCGGGAATTCGTGCATCAACTCTACCATTTCGCCTGCGCGCTCGCCGCAACCTACGTATATCACAATCTTGACCTTGCTATGCCTCGCAAGATCGTGTTGGCACATCGTCTTTCCGGTTCCAAAATCTCCCGGCACACACGCCGTCCCTCCAAGCATGACGGGATTGAATGCGTCTATTATCCTTATTCCGGTATTCAGCACATCGGAAAGCTGTAGCCTGCTTTTTACGGGGCGTGGCATCCTGATCGGCCATCTCTGCAACATCTTGAGTTCCGAGATCTTGCCGTCATCTGAAACCAGCTCTGCAATTTTATCTTCGATGACGAATTCGCCTGCGGCAATCCCCCTGATTGTTCCGCTTGGAGAATTGGCTGGCACCATTATCTTGTGAACAACGAGTTCAGTCTCCTTCACCTCGCCGATGATATCTCCAGCTAAGACGCGGGCGCCATCTTCGACCAGCGGTTTAAAGCTCCACTTCTTCTTTTTATCGAGCGGAGGGACGATCACGCCCTGAGGAAGAAAATCGCCGTAACCTGAAAGCCTGTTGCCAAGCCCGTCCAGCGTGGCACCTATCAGCCCAGGGCCCAGCTCCATCTCTATAAGATGCCCCGTCAGTATGACGTTGTCGCCGACCATAAGACCCGTGGTATCCTCATAGCACTGAAGGTCGGCGAGGTTTCCCCTGACCCTGATAACCTCGCCGCGCAGGTGGGCCGAACCTATGAAGGCCTCTTCGTTCATCATACAGGGGACGCCTTGACTTCCATGGCCGTGAAGGCTAACGACAACCAGGTTGTCATCCACCATGACTATTTTTACTATTCGCTCTTTCAAAGCCCCTCTCCATGTGTCTAGGTCAAATAGGAAAATTCCCTGTAAGTCATATACTGAGTGACGTAGCTCATAATCTCGTCAAACGTAAATGAATACTCGGGAGCAAGCTCCTTCGCTTTTTTTATGCGAAGAGAAGCGACCATTGCATCAATATCCTTCCACGCGTTGAATCCGCGTTCGAATTTAGAAGAGAGCCCTTCCGCAAGCGACTTGAATTCATGTGACCATACAAAACCTTCATCGTCAAAACGTGACTCATCGCCCTTGGCATACTGGAAAAGGGAAGCTCTTCTATCCGCCATGGCATTTCTCTGCGCCATCTCCCATCTCGAGTACGATACCACGAATGAGCTTCTGCACTGTGAAGCCGTATGAATAAGTCGTGAGTAGTACTCCAACCACACGCTTTGAAAACCTCTTGCGATATTTTGATCGGACTTTTCTAGCAGTGTGGATATCCAAGTGGGACGTTTAGATTTATCAATGACGGACGCCTCGTCTATGACGGCAACTCCGTTCGGGTCGATCCCTAGAGACTCCATCTCCATGGCCCTGATATCGCACCTGTAAAAAAGGGCTCGGGCCACTTTCTCAACCTTTCCCCCTTCAGCGCAGACGAGCTGCCAAAGCTCAGCCGGACTGATGGCGACCTTGTCGCCGATTTTTTCAGGAAGCAGAGGCAGCGCTGAGAATAGATATTCGTACGCCATATCAGTCCTTGGGAAATTCCCTTTTGTCGAGTAGGTAGTGGAAGCGCTCGGTTATAAAAGGTTTGAGGGCATCTACTATCGCATCCGCATCGGTGATGCGCAATCCTCCTCGGTCATCCACGGAAATTTTAAAACCGAACAGGCTTAATTCAGAATGAAGCGTTATGGCGCTGTCTATTCGCTCGCGCATCATATTAATCCACTCGCCTATGAATTTTCCCCGAAGCTCGTCCGGAACTGTCAGGCTGATATGCTTTGCGCCCTGTGCCCCTTCGCCCTTTAGAAAGACATCCATCATTTTGCTTATCAGTTCCTTCAAAAAATCAGCGTCCATCATCACACCCTTAACCTTCTCACGCAGCGGATTGATGGCGATGAGATCCTCCAGCTCACTCTTCGCCTTCAGCTTGAAATCGCGGAGGGCAAGCTCGAGTTGAGTTTCAAGACGCTCCATCGTATCGCTGGATTTTTTGGCAGCCGCATTCATGATCAGTTCTGCTTCGGTTCTGGCCTCGTATATTATTCTGGCGGACTCCACCTTCGCATCGTTCAGAACTTTCTCGGCTTCCTCGCGACCACGCGCGATGCCGTCTTTTTTCAAAACATCGATTAGACCAGCAAGATCATTACTTGGGACTTGAGCTTTGTTTTCCACTTTTGAATCCCCCTTACAGAAGGCCGTTTCAATTTCAAACATACTACATCTTACATCATGAGAGAATCTCCATCCTCCTTTGAAAGATCAGGAGATTTGGAATATCTTGAGAGATCAAGATCGGGTTTCCCTTCGGCACCTATCATGCTGCACTTTCCGTGAAAGATCGCGCCCTCTTCTATCATTATACTCTCAGTCACGACGTTGGCAACAAGACGGCCCCCATTTCTAAGGTCGATCTTATTCTTGACCTCCACTGTCCCTTTCACGCTTCCCTCTATTATAGCGACGCCGACCTGGACGCTTCCTTCCACATTGGCCTCCGGGCCTATTATGAGCGTTCCGTCTGAAACGATGTCACCCCTAAAATCACCGTTGATCTGCACCGATCCATCAAATGCGAGCCTCCCCTCTATGCTGCATCCTTTGTCGATCAAGCCGTTGATCTTGACATTATTCCTGCCTGAACGTCCCATCTCATCCTCCAATATTTTATTTTCGTCTCGCCGCGGCGGGCGGCTATTTATCTCACAATATTTCTGTAGATTCTATCCAGATCTTGAGCATTGTAATATTCGATGACCAGCCTGCCGCCCCCCCCTTGCTGGTGTAACTGAACCTTGGTACCGAGAGCTTGCTTCATCTTTTCCACCAAGTCCGTCAAGTGTGGCGAAAGGCTCCGATCCTTCTTTTTCTGCCTTTTCTTCGCCCCTGTGGAATAGTCATGGACCATGACCTCGACATCCCTTACGGTCGGCATCTCCCGCATGATACGTTCGCGCATCTTCAGCTGATCATGAAGAGTCGGCAGTGAAAGTAAAGCGCGCGCGTGGCCTGCGGAATATCTTTCGTTGGCGATATCCTCTTGAACCACATGCGGTAATTTTAAAAGCCTTATGCTATTGGCGACAGCCGCTCTGGATTTGCCGAGTTTTTCCGCCACATCTTCCTGAGTATAACCAAATTGGGCAATCAGCTCCTGATATGCTCTTGCCTCTTCTATTGGATTCAAATCTTCACGCTGAATATTCTCAAGCAGCGAAAGCGCGAGCATCTGTTCGCTATCCACATCTTTAATGAAGACCGGGACCTCTGAAAGTCCCGCGAGCTTCGAGGCGCGAAGTCTGCGTTCCCCGGCTATCAGTTCATAGCGTCCATCGCTCAAGGAGGACACCGCCAGCGGCTGTATGATCCCCTGCTCCCGAATGGAAGCGGAAAGTTCCTTTATCTTCTCCTCATCAAAAACCGTCCTAGGCTGAAGCCTGTTCGGCATTATGGAATCCACCGGAATCATCCTGAACTTTTTTGAAGCTCCCCCTTCACTCTCAATCGGCGGCGGAATCAAAGATTCTAGCCCCCTGCCAAGCCCTCTTTTTAACTGCATCTGACCCTCCGTAACATCATGATATTATTGACTAATATTGTTTTATTCCGATTGAGCTGTAGCTTCGCCGGGCAAAGCTATTCCAACTCCATCAGGCGAATTAAGCATCAAGACCTCTTTGGCCAGTTCAAAATAACTAAGCGCTCCCTTGGAGTTCACATCGTATAACAAAATAGGCTTGCCAAAACTAGGAGCCTCGCTAAGCCTTATATTGCGCGGAATAACTGAATGAAAAACGACATCCTTGAAATGCCTTTGGACCTCGCTCATGACCTGACGAGAAAGGTTATTCCTGCCGTCGAACATGGTAAGGACAATCCCTGATATTCGCAACTCCGGATTTAATCGCCCTCTGACGAGGGATATTGTCCGCTGGAGATCGGCGATCCCCTCGAGGGCATAATATTCGCACTGCACCGGAACAATGACTGAATTTGCCGCAGTTAAGGCGTTCAAGGTTAGTAAGCCGAGCGATGGGGGGCAATCTATTATGATGTAATCAAAATCGGACTGAACGGACTGGATGAGATTTTTAAGGCGCATTTCACGTGAAACAACGCCGACGAGCTCCACCTCCGCGCCCACTAGTTCGGTATTCGAAGGGGCTATCTTTAGATACTTCAATTCCGTCGGCTGAAGTATTGATGTGAGATCTATGCCATCGATGAGTGAGTTGTATATTCCCTTTTCTATGGCGTGTTTATTAAAACCGAGCCCGGTCGTAGCATTCCCCTGGGCATCCATATCTATCAGAAGGGTTCTTTTTTCGGCGGCGGCCAGAGCGGCGGCCAGATTTACAGAGGTCGTAGTCTTTCCAACGCCGCCTTTTTGATTACAAACAGCGATTGTCTCTGCCATTACGACCTCCAATGAAAGAAGGACTATCTAATCCCCAGAGAACAAAAGTGCAAGTGGCTATAGATCAAAAATCGCTTTTTTCACGATAAAAAACCTGAACCGGAACTGAAATCGTCACGATGCGCGCAGAGAATTGTTTCACGTGAAACAATCAAGAAGTATGCCAAGTCAAATGGGAAATAAAACCAATTATTTCAAAGGTTTAGGGGTGGGGGTTATAAAATCACCTCTTTTTTAAGAGTGACTATAGCTCTCTTCTCTCCCCCCTTAAGTTCATATTCGTCGACAGAGGTGAGGGCGAGACCAACCCCCGAAAAACGCCCCTTTGCCGCAGCTAGCTCATGCGCCCACCTGGATCCCTTCATGGCAATACACCTTCCCCCTGCATCTATATAGTTCGCGCCGATTACCACATAATCGGATAACGACCATGTCGCCCTGCTTATCACGGCGTCAAATGCCCCCAGCCCACGCATAAGCCCCTCATCCTCAGCGCGCCCCCATATTACAAAAATATCCTTTAAATTCAATGCCCTACATGCTTCGCTGCAAAATGAGACCTTTTTTCTAGTGGCTTCCACCATCGTCAACTCGATATCGGGGCGCATTATCTTGACCAAAATCCCGGGGAGACCGCCACCGGAGCCTAGATCGACGACCCTCCTGCACCCATCAAGCGGCTTTAGGATGTGCTTCACATCGGCGACATGCTTATCGTAAAATTCGGCCTCCCCTGCAACTGAGATCAGATTCATCTTCGCATTCCACTTTTGCAGGAGATCAAAATATTTTTTTATTTTTTCATCTGCGCTCATAGTCTGATTTTGAGTCCCTCCATCGCCATCCTGCATGCGCCACGAGGGGCGAGCTTCGAAAAAAACTTTTTCGCCTTGATGAATGTTTTTTGCAAATACAGATCATCTGCGTTCGGATCGAAATGAAAAAGAAAAACTTTTTTCACACCGGCCTCCGCGGCGACCGACAGCGGATACTTGTAAGGACTGTGTCCCCAGCCGATCTTATTTTTGTACTCCGCGTCGTCGTACTGTGCATCGTGAATCATGATATCGGCTCCGGCGGCAACACTTACGATTTTTTTTCTGAAAATTTTTCCGCCCGGCTCGTTATCGGTAACATGCACGAGCGATTTTCCATTCGGAAAATTAAACCGCCAGCCAAAAGCTCCCTGAGGATGATTCACTGCAAAAGGGATGACCTCGATTTCTCCAACCTGAAATTTTTTCTCTGGTATCGTAACGATATTTAGTTTCGATGGGATGGCGGAGATCGGAATCGGGAAATAAGGGGGCCGCATCACACGACTGATCGCGGATGAAAAACTCCCATTCGAGTTCTTCGGACCTCCGATTAAAAATATGTTTTTGCTGTTGTATAAGGGTCTGAAGAATGGAAATCCAAAGTAATGATCCCAGTGGATATGGGATAACAAAATCGTCGCACTGAAGCCGCCATTCGGATATCGTCGCATAATAGACTCGCCTAAGGGGCGAATCCCGGTCCCGGCATCACATATAATGATATCACCCCCGTAGCTTATCTCCACGCATGCGGTGTTACCGCCAAATTTTATCGTTTTTCGCCCGGGCACTGGTATCGAACCGCGCACCCCCCAAAACCTGATTTCGGCCTTTGTATTTATCATGAATGATCAATATCACATCGGCGGGAAAAATCCCATTCGACATCACAACAGATGAAAAATATATTGCCCCGACGAATCTCGCATCGCCAGCTTGGGGATAGCTGCAAAGAATTTGCAGCTGTGGGAATAGGGTGATCTTGCTATTTCTTGTAGGTGGAGAGAAATCTTTCAACTTCGGGTATTCCTCCCTGATAGACTAGATATCCGTTATGCGGTTCGCGCTCGGTAATCTCATTCGCTATCGGGGTAAGCATAATCCTCCTCACCTCATCAAGATTGCGCGTCTGGCCCAGAGTCCAGCATAGCTTCATATACGCGGCCTCCGGCAGCATATTCTCGCACGGGATGACGCCAAGTTCGAGAAGGTAGCGTCCGGTATCATAAACATTCATGTGAACGTACCCCCACAGCGTCTGAACGGTCATAACTACAGCGATCCCCTTGTCAACAGCGCGCTTCAGCGCCGGGTTTAGTGCCGAATTGACGTGTCCGAGGCCGGTGCCGGCGATGACTATTCCGTGATATCCTCTATCGATAAGGCTGTCGACCATATCAGGAGCCATCCCGGGGTAATAGTACAGTATCGAAACGCGCTCATCGTAATGAGGATGAATCTTCACTTCGCGATCATTGCGCCTGACTTTGTGCTCCCTCAATGGAACTATCTTGTCCGGCCAAACCATGGCGATAGGAACGTCGCTCAAGGTTCTGAAGGTGGAGCGATAACTGGAATGCATCTTTCTCACGCGAGTGCCCATGTGGAGCAACCCGTAATCGTCTGAGGTTGGGCCAAACATGCAGACCATAATCTCTGCCAGATTTGAGTGTGCAGCTGTGGAAACTGCGTTGAGAAGATTTCTTGCAGCATCCGAACTCGGTCGGTCGCTTGACCGCTGCGAACCAACGATAACGATAGGAACCGGAGTGTCCTGAACCATGTAGGATAGAATCGATGCCGTGTGGTGCATGGTGTCAGTGCCATGACCGATCACGATGCCATCGACTCCTTTCTCGATGAGCTTTCCTATCTCTTCAGCCAGGATCTTGTACTGCTCAGGTCCCATATTTTCAGAGAACACTCCAAAGAGCTTTACCGTGCTCAGATTGCAGATATCGGCCAGCTCCGGAACGGCACCATAAAGTTCACCTGGAGAAAATGCCGGCACGACAGCTCCTGTCGTATAGTCCAGCCTTGAAGCTATCGTCCCGCCAGTGCCGAGGAGAGTAACGTTCTTCTTGCGCTTGTCGTACGGAAATTCTTTTTCTGGAATCGCGTAATACCCCTCGCGGTGGCCGATTCGTTTGATGGACTTGATCGAATCTACATGGACGCCGGTGTTGTAGCCGCTCTCCATCTTGATGACGATATGTTCAGCATCTTCCGTCTTGGAACGAGGAAGTATCAGACCCGAAAAAATCCCCTTTGGAGTGTCGATTTCGATCCGATCCCAAACCGCCACGTCATGCTTCTTTAGAATGGCCAGCCCCGGATCCCTGTAACCCTTGTATTTATCTTCGCTCATGATGGGAAGCCTTCTCACTTGGAAAAGGTCCTGTCAACCGGCTTCGCCATGCACTCGACAGCATCCATTTTCCCAACGCATCGACTAAAAGATTCGGCCCTATTTTTTCTTGCCATCTCAAAGGGTTATATCCTATGACAGGGCCGCGATGACGGAAGGGCTCAAAAAATTAGGATTCATGTGCGGCGTTGAAGTCCATCAACAGCTGCTGACCCAAAAAAAGCTTTTCTGCCGCTGTCCTGCCGGCCTCTACAGCGACCGTCATCATGCCGAGGTGCTGCGCCATATGAGGCCGACACTCTCTGAAATGGGAGTCTACGATGCCTGCGCCTTGATGGAGTTCAAAACTAAAAAAGAAATAATCTACCTCCTGAATAAAAACTCTGTCTGCACGTACGACATGGACGACACTCCGCCTTTTCCGATCAACCGCGAGGCGCTAGACATCGCAATTGAAATCGCACTTCTCGTCGGATGTTCCATAGTCGATGAAATACACATCGTGAGAAAACAATATCTCGACGGATCGATACCGACTGGATTTCAACGAACGGCGATCATCGGCATAAACGGGAGCATCCCATTCGAAGGAAAAAATATCGGAGTGCGTCAGATCTCCATTGAGGAGGACTCCTGTCGAGAGGTTCAAGATACGGGTCACCAAATAAAATTTAGAACAGACAGATTGGGCATGCCGCTGATAGAGGTGGTTACCGAACCCTGCTTCGAAACGCCCGAAGAGGCCGGAAGGGCAGTCAAACACATAGGAAGACTTCTGCGCGCAACCGGCAAAGTCCGCCGCGGGATCGGATCTGTAAGACAGGATGTAAATGTCTCTATCAAGGGTGGTTCGCGGGTGGAAATCAAGGGGGTTCCAAGATATCAGCTCATACCCGCCTTGACCGCCACAGAGGCTATGCGGCAGAAAGCCCTGCTTGAAATACGCGACGAACTAAGGCGCAGAAAGATAACCGCTGAAAATCTTGAAACCTGGGAGAGCGATCTCACCGAGGATTTGAAATCCACCTGTTCGCCTCATCTGAAACAGGCCATCGAGAGCGGCCACAGGATTAGAGGAATAAGGCTCAACAGGCTTGCGGGAATACTGAATCATCCGACGCAACCCGGCAGGATGTTTTCATCAGAATTATCAGGAAGGGTGAGGGTTATCGCCTGCCTCGATGGAATCCCAAACATCTATCATACCGACAATTACCCTGAATATCAGCGCAGCCACATCGACAGAAGGGTCATACGCCTTGCACTGAATCTGAAGGAAGAGGATGTTGGCATAATCGCCTGGGGGCCTGAGGCAGACACCATAACGGCGACGACTGAAATCAAGAACAGGATTCTCGATGCGATCGAGGGAGTGCCACATGAAACCAGGCAGCACATGCGGGAAGGACTCACCGATTTTGAAAGGATTCTGCCAGGCGCAGACAGGATGTATCCCGATACCGATCACCCGCCAATCAGAATAACTCCGGAACACGTCGCGAAAATAAAAGAGGACCTGCCCGAAGCAACATATGAAGTTGAAACAAGGCTGGCGTCCTACGGGATTCCTACGGACTCTATAGAGTTCCTAGCCCTGTCGGACAAAGTCGCACTGATCGACCATCTCCACAAAGCCGGAAAGAATATGAAGCTCGTCGGAAGAATTCTTGGACAGGCTGCAAGAAGCCTGCAACGGCAGGGGATAGACCTGTCCGCCATGAAAAATACTAGATGGACGGAACTGATAGAACAGTGCCACTCGAAAAAAATTCAAGCGAAGCATTTCGAAAATCTCATCATAAATGCTGCGGCCTATCCTGAACGAACGATAGCCGAGCTGGCGGATGATCTGGTAGCGGTGAAAGCTGAGGTCTAGGTTAGGATAAAGAGGTTCCTAGTTCGATTTCTTCCTGCAAAAAATCCCAGTCAGAAAAAATACCGCGCCGGTGATGCTGGCTCCGAGAATCCCCGCAAGTAAAGTCGACCAGTAAGCTCCCTTCACACATGGTATTTCATAGTCCGGCATCGGCGCCTTCAAAATAGCTTCGGAGGAGTTGCCGATAAAACCCATCTTTTCGGCAACCCATTCAAGCCCGTCCGGATGCGACGAAGCGTAGGCAGCGGCAAAAGCGATTACTACAGCGCTAATAACGAATATCAGGACGATTCTTTTCTCATCCATATCACGGTCTCCCCGAGCACACCTTCTGCACTCCAACTCTTTCGACGAAAGAGACGACAAGCGCTGTGATCAGCCCTTCACCTATCCCTATAATCGCATGCACCCCTATCATGGCAGGCATGACAATTCTAGCGGCTATAGTACCGGAGGCTGCGAGCTCTATCGCGCAAGCGGCGGAAGCAATAACCATAGAGGACCATGCGCCGATAAAAATCGCTGCCCAGCGAAACCCGCGCCCGGACAAAGCGCTAAGCGATCTGTAGATAGCCCAGCCTCCCCATGTAGCAAAAAGAGCCATGTTGAGCATGTTGGCGCCGAGCGCGAGCAACCCTCCATCCTGAAAGAGAAGGCACTGAACTATAAGAACGACCGAAATTATTATCGTAGCGGCCATCGGTCCGACGAGAACTGCCGCCAGGAATCCTCCCATAAGGTGACCGGATGTTCCTCCCGCTACTGGAAAATTGAACATCTGTGCAGCAAAGATAAACGCAGCCAGCGCTCCCATAGTTGGGATCATCCTGTCCGCCATGTTTTTCTTGAGAGAGCGAATCGAGGCGCCGACTCCTATTGCAGAAGTCGCGTATGAAACCACGCTTACCGGTATGCTTAAAAATCCGTCCGGGATGTGCATTTCCCTCCCCTCCATCAAGAGGCAGCTGGCTGCCATTTGCCGCGTATGAGATCCCTCATCCTTATCCCCTTGTTATAGAGCCACTGCTGAGTAACGCTCATGACGGTGTTGACAAGGATGTAGAGCACCAGACCCACCGGCAGAAACAACATGAAGATACAGAACATGATCGGCATAATCATCATCATCTTCTTCTGAGCAGGATCGGCCGATGCTGATGGGGTAAGCAACTGTTGTGCGGCCATGAAAAGACCTAGCAGTATCGGCATTATGTAGTACGGATCGGGAGCAGAGAGATCTTTATAAAACCAGAAGAAAGGGGCGCGAAACAGTTCGATGGAATTCCAAAGCACCTTGTAAAGAGCGATGTAGATAGGAAACTGCGCCAGCATCGGAAGGCACCCTCCCATCGGGTTTACTTTGTGCGCCTTGAACAGCGCCATCGTTTCCTGATTGAGCCTCTGTTTGTCATCCTTGAATTTTTTCTGAAGCTCTTTGAGCTGCGGCTGAACCCTCTGCATCTCTTTCATCGACTTGAGAGATTTAGCGTTGATCGGATGCAGCAGCAGCTTCACAAAAATCGTCAGCATGATGATCGCGATGCCGTAGTTGTTGATTATCTCGTGAAAAAACTGGAGTAAATATACGATCGGAATCGCAATTATTGTAAACCAGCCGTAGTCTATCGCCTTGTCCATTTCGACACCAACCCCCTTGAGCAGTTCCAGATCCTTCGGCCCTGCATAGGTCGAAAAGAGCGACTTCCCGATATCGCCAGCCGGGATTATCTTCTCCGGCAGCACTGCGGAGGTCCAAAGAGAGGCTACAGCCCCGCTCCCATCGGCACTTTTTATGACTCCGCTTTCCGATGAGAGCTCCTCTCCCTGAATCCTTGGAATGATCGATGCTATGAAATATCTTCCTTCCAGCGCCGACCAGAGAAGGGAGCCCGTCTCTTTTTTCATAAGCCCCAGTTTGGCGATATCGCTTTCGCGGTGGGCTTTCCCATTCATAAAATAAACCGGGCTCATGGCTTCGACAGGCTGCTGCCTTCCAAGTCCCAAAAAACCTCCGGATTTCATAGGAAGGTACCTGCTCCCCCATGCCATCTTGGGCTTTAGCCTGAGAGGTCTGGATGTGAGGTTTTTCATCTCAATGGAAACGTCGGCTTGATAGGTACCTTTGACAAGCTCGATCGTCTTTAAAATTTCAATCTCGGCAGAGCGCCACCTGAACGAAACATGAGAGTCATCCGCGGATATCATCTCGTACCTGGGGTTTTTAGGGAAAAAGATATCAGCATCGACAAATGAAAGCGCGAAGGCCGGGATGACCTCCGACGCGCTCGAAGAAAGGTCGATCAACGGGCTGTTTTTATCGATGGTCGCGTTGTATTTCTTCATTTTCCAAGAAGTAGCAACGCCGCCGTCGTTGGTAAATTCCGCCTCGATTAGATCGTTGGATATCTTCCAGGTTCTGACCTCGATAGCCGTCTGCGGGTCATCTTCGGCCATTTGCGCCGGAGAGGGAGCCGGGGCTTCAGAGGAAACGGAGGTAGGAGCAGCTGTTGAAGCCTGAACACTTGCTGGCGCCTGCTGCTGGACTGCCGTCTCCTGCCTGGCAACCTCTTTGTTGGGATTTAACACGGTGTACCAAAGGATAAAAAATGCCGTGGCAAGTACGATAGCTAAAACCATTCTATGCTCTGACTTCATTTAAACCCCCATTATTTTGAAGGTGGGTGATCAAGGCCGCCGGGATTCCACGGACCGCACTTGGAAAGCCTCTTCAGCGTCAGACAAAACGCCCGATGCGCTCTGAAATTCTCAAAGGCCTCCACGGCGTATTCGGAGCAGGTCGGATGAAATCTGCACCTTCCGCCAAGCGCCCCTATTATCGGAGCCGCAAGAAGCTGATATAACCGTATCAAAAAGATGAAAAATCTCCGCATGTCAAATTCCTACGAAATCCTGGCGACTAGGCGCTCGAGCGCGGCCCACAAATCGTCTCTGATGTCCATGTTGTCTATCTCGCCTGAGTCAGTCCCGAAGATAACCACGGTCTCTCCGCTCGGAAAATCTTTTTTATTGAGCCTGAAAAAATCACGGGCTACCCGCTTGAGTCGATTACGAGAAACGGCATCGCCGCTTTTTTTCGTCGCGATGAGACCGAGCTTTTTTAGATTTCCAGGCAGAAAAGAAAGCGTCACGAAGCGACCGCGCGACCTGACCCCGCTGCACCTGACTTTTTTAAAGTCGTCGCCGCGCCTGATCCTCTCTTTTGGTGAAAATTTTTTCCGGTCATCGGATGTCATTTCTCGCTGCTGACCGACAGGCTGGCTCTCTTTTTCGCGCGCCTGCTGGAGATCACCTTGCGCCCGCCTTTAGTTTTCATTCTCTTCCTGAAGCCGTGTTTGTTAGTTCTCTTTTTTTTGCTTGGTTGATACGTCCTCTTCATGACTTAGACCCTTCCTCAATTATATTAACTATATTAATAAATTCAGATAATTAGACGCCCTGACCGAACATATTTACACAATGACCGACTCGGCAGAAAAACTCGGCGCATAGAGCCATGAATCCCGATTGGAGTCAAGCCTTCGTTTTTCAGTGTTTTTTCGGAATTAATCCACAGGGGAAGGTAACAAATTTTGAGCTTGCAATGTATGGGGGCTTCGCAATAGGAATCATCTCTGTCAGTCGTTTAGTCTCCTAAATAATGTAATTGTCCACAGGTGTGGATAAATATGTGAATTGGTAAGCAATGGACTCAATTTTAGAACAGCTTAAAAGCAAAATACGGTTAAAAATCAGCGAGTTAAACTACAACACCTGGTTTTCCCCAATAGCGGACGGCTCCCTTGACGGTGATGTATTCAGCCTGACTGTCCCCAACAAATTCATCGCCGATTGGATAAACGATTATTACAGCGACATCTTGATGGAGGAATTAAAGGATATCGTAGGCAGGACCATTAAAATATCATTTACCATCGCTCCTCAGGTCGAAAGGGAGGCCTCTGCCGAATCGCTTGCTAGCTCTGATGCCGCACCACAGTACGCTCAGCCGGTGAAATGCAAAGCAACCGAGCAGCTAAACCCCAAATTCGCATTCGAAAAATTCGTCGTTGGGAATTCCAATCAGTTCGCTCATGCCGCCTGTAAGGCAGTAGCCGACCTCCCCGGCGGTCACTACAATCCGCTCTTCATATATGGCGGAGTGGGGCTTGGTAAAACCCACCTGCTTCATGCCATCGGCCTACAGGCTTTAAACGCCAGACCGCACACCCGGATGATCTACATGAGCGCGGAGAGGTTTATGAACGAACTCATCAACTCCCTGCGATATGAAAAGATGAATGAATTCAGGGCAAAATTTCGTGAAAACTGCGATATGCTGCTCATCGATGACGTCCAGTTTATAGGCGGGAAAGAGCGCACTCAGGAAGAATTCTTTCACACATTCAATACACTACACGAATCACAGAGGCAGATCGTCGTAACGAGCGACAAGCTGCCCCGCGACATTCCGGGGCTTGAGGAACGCCTGAAATCCAGATTCGAATGGGGTTTGATAGCGGATATCGCCCCGCCAGACCTGGAAACCAGGATCGCAATTCTGAAAAAGAAGGCTGAAGCCGCCGGCATGAAATGCCCGGATGACGTTGCTATGTTTCTGGCGAGCTCGATCGTATCAAATGTGCGAGAGCTAGAAGGTTCGCTGATACGCCTCAACGCCTTCGCCTCCCTTGCAGGTGCAGACCTTAGTGTTGATTTTGCAAGGGAAGTTCTTGGCAACATCATTCAGGAGCGGGAATCAGCTTGTTCGATAGAAGCCATCCAAAAAACCGTCGCCCGCTTCTATAAACTCAACGTCTCCGATCTCAAATCTCCCAAACGCTTAAAAAGTCTCGCATATCCGAGGCAGATAGCAATGTACCTGTGTAAAAAGCTAGTCCGAGCATCCTTTCCTGAGATCGGCGGTAAATTTGGGGGGAAGGATCATACTACAGTCATGTACGCCTGTAAAAAAATCGAACAGTTGCTCGAAAAAGATCAAAATCTACGACGAGAAATCAGCATTATCGAAAAATCCATTCTCAACTGATTATTTTCCACAGCGCCTATGGACAAACCTGTGAATGCTACTGAATGAAATGTTGACAGTGCGCCGAAGGCTGTTCTAATCATAACCAGATGTTGATAAAACGCTGTTTTGCAAAACTTACACACATGTATCGTTGAATGTTTTTACTTTTATTTTTTAACCGTGTTGATCACTTATCAACATATCAACAGGACCTACTACTACTACTGATTTTGAATTATATTAATAAAACCAGGAGAAGGCTATGGAGATAAAAATATCCAGATCGGAAATTCTTAAAGGTTTAAGTCTTGTCCAAAGTATAGTTGAAAGAAAAACTACGATGCCAATTTTGGCGAATGTTTTATTTGAAGCAAGAAATAAACATCTTTCCATCACTGCAACGGATCTTGAAGTAGGGGTTAATGGAATTTTCAAGGCAGATGTTATTAAAGAAGGCAATGTGGCTATCCATGCCAGAAGTATATACGATATCGTCAAGGAATTGCCGGAAGATACGATCAATCTGAAAGTGGTGGACGGAAATTGGGTAGAGATAGCTTGTAATAAGAGCAACTTTAGAATTGTGGGGCTATCGGCGGAAGAGTTTCCGTCACTTCCTGTTAAGGGTTCCGGTGAGACGAGAAAGGTCGAAACTTCACTACTCAGGGAGATGATGGATAAAACGTCATTCGCGATGTCAACAGATGAGACGAGGTATAACCTAAACGGAGTACTTATCGACGAGGCAGGTGCCAATGACGATAAGAAAGTAAGGATGGTAGCAACCGATGGACACAGACTTTCTATAGTTGAGAGGAGTTTTAAGGCCGGTTGGAATCTTCAGAAGGGAGTTATAGTTCCAAGGAAGGGGGTTGCAGAGTTAAAAAGGCTTTGCGAGAGCGGTGATTCAAATATCGAGCTATGGATCGATGCTAAACATCTAATAGCGTACAAGGATAACATGACGCTCGTCATAAGGTTGATCGACGGACAATTTCCTCCTTACGAGCAAGTTGTGCCGAAAAAGATTAAAAGAGTCGTTTCCGTTGAAAAGGATGGGTTGGCTAAGGCGCTTCGTAGGGTTTCTGTACTTTCGACCGATAGAACGCGTGGAGTGAAATTTTCATTTTCACCGAAAAATTTGGATATTTTCGCGTCCAATCCTGATATGGGCGAGGCACACGAGGAAATTTCAGCTGACTACAAGGGAGATTCATTCGAAATCGGATTTAACGCCAGATATGTTCTAGATGCGCTCGGAAGTATCGGAGATGAAAGAGCAGTTCTGCAACTCGGAGATGAGACATCGCCATGCGTGCTTCAAAGCGAAAAGGATAGCGGATTTACTCATGTGATAATGCCTATGCGCCTATGAAGAAAAGGGCGTTGAGATGTTCGTAAAATATTTAAAGTTGTGCAGGTTCAGAAATACCTTCGATCTGGAACTTCATCCAAATCCCAGGTTCAATCTTCTCGTTGGAAAAAACGCGCAGGGAAAGACTAATATAATAGAGTCGATCTATCTTTTTTCGTCTGGCACATCTTTTAGGAGCTCAGAATTCAGGGATATGATCGGGATCGACTGCGAAACTGCTTCGGCTGATATGGTAATCGCCCGTTCTTCGGGAGATGATAAATTAAAATTTTCAATGACCCGCACTAAAAAAGAATTTATCAGGAACAGTAAAAATTCACGCTTTTCATCTAAAACAGGATTGTACGCAGTTATATTTGCACCTGAGGAAATATTGTTGTTGAGGGGCTCTCCAGCGGGGAGACGAAAATATATAGACACTTTGATAAATCAGGTTTCGCCAGCACATTCCTCTCTCGTTAAAAAATATACGAAGGTGATTGCGCAAAGAAATAAACTGCTTCAGATGGTGTCTCTCAGTCGATGTGAAATTAAAAAAATCATTCCATCCTGGAATAGCCAGTTGATTCAACTTGGGGCAAGGCTTACATTTGAAAGATCGAAGTGGATAGCACGGTTGAATAAATTAATTCCGGTCAAGTACAGCGCTATGGCGTCAGGAGATGGCGAGGCACGGTTTCACTATCAACCAAATTGCGGAATCGAAAATATCGGACAAGACATTTCTATCATAGAAGGCCGAATGGAGGAAATGCTTAGCCAGAGGGAGGATGACGAGTTTGCAAGATGTCTAACGCTGGTTGGGCCTCATCGCGACGATCTGGTAGCGATGATGGGTGATAGGCCAGTCAGGGAATACGGTTCCCAGGGCCAACATAGAACATTTATGTTAGCCGTTAAGATGTCAGAGGTCGACTTTATCAAAAATGAAACGGGTGAATTGCCCGTACTGCTTCTAGATGACGTGGCAAGCGAGCTCGATGAAAGCCGTAACGCCTTTCTATTCAACTATCTAAGACACCTCGATGTTCAGGTCTTTATAACATCAACTTCGAGGAAGGATATACGCCTGCCGGATGCGGAAGATGTAAATGTTTTTTATGTGGAGTCTGGGAGGGTATCAGACGGCAAATGCAGTAATAGCAATGTTTGCGCTGTATAGCCTTTCCGATTTCGTCTTTACTTAATACTTCCATTATGATATTCATCTCCGTCCTTTCAGAGGGGAAACCATGGCCAGTGAAGCAAAAAAAATAAAAAAGTCGTCCGCGACCGTCAAAGAAGCAGCTGTCAAACCGGGGGCTTCCTATGATGCTTCCAAGATCAAGGTTTTGGAAGGCTTAGACGCAGTTCGTCGCAGGCCTGCCATGTACATAGGTTCGACCAATATTAACGGAATTCACCAGCTTGTATATGAGGTAGTGGATAACTCGGTGGACGAATCTTTGGCAGGTTTTTGCCAGAACGTGGATGTCGTCATCCATCTGGATGGCTCTGTCACCGTTGAGGACGATGGGCGCGGCATACCCGTCGATATGCATGAAATAGAGGGAGTTTCGGCCGCGGAGGTTGTTCTCACGAAGCTGCATGCCGGCGGTAAATTTGAAAATTCCTCGTATAAAGTATCGGGCGGTTTGCATGGCGTTGGAGTCTCTTGCGTCAACGCTCTTTCAGAATGGCTTAAGCTGGAAATTAGAAGGGATGGAAAGGTCTATGGTCAGACCTACAAAAGAGGTAAACCTGACGCGCCGCTATCGGTCATAGGAACGAGCGATAGAACTGGCACTCGAGTCACCTGGAAACCGGACTCCGAAATTTTTGAAACGATCGAGCCTTCCTTTGATACCCTTTCCCAGCGGCTGCGAGAGCTTTCCTTTCTGAACAAAGGGTTGAAGATAACTGTCTCCGATGAAAGAGAAGGCGATAAGAAGCATGAGTTTCAGTATGCGGGCGGGATTCAGAGTTTTGTCGAATATCTCAACAAGAAGAAAGAACCGCTCCATAAGGATGTCATATATTTCGAAGTCGAAAAGGATGGCGTAGTAGTTGAAGTCGCCATGCAGTGGAATCAGGGATACCAGGAAACAATTTTTTCATTTGCGAACAACATAAACACGAGGGATGGCGGCACGCATCTTTCAGGTTTCAAGTCCGCGCTGACAAGAACCGTCAATCAGTACGCGCAGAAATTCGATAAATTCAAAAAACTGCAAAGGCCTCCTGAAGGTGAGGATATCCGCGAAGGGCTCTGCGCCGTAGTTTCTGTCAAACTTCCTAATCCTCAGTTTGAAGGGCAGACCAAGGGCAAGCTCGGCAACTCTGAGATGGAAGGGATGGTCAAACAGGTAGTCTACGATCGTTTCAGCGATTTTCTCGAGAGAAATACGCCGACAGCTAATAGAATAATCGAGAAGGTCGTCGATGCGGCACGCGCGCGCGAGGCTGCGAGACAGGCCAGGAACCTTGTTCGCAGAAAGAACGCTCTCGAGGCGGGGACGCTGCCAGGGAAGCTGGCAGATTGCCAAGAGCGCGACCCTTCCGTTTGCGAGATCTATATAGTCGAGGGAGATAGCGCAGGAGGAAGCGCCAAACAGGGGCGCGACCGTCGTTTTCAGGCGATACTTCCTCTCAAGGGCAAAATTTTGAATGTCGAAAAGGCCCGCTTCGACAAGATGCTCTCTTCTGAAGAAATTAGAACGTTAATCACAGCTCTCGGTACCGGAGTTGGAGAAAAGGACTTCGACATATCCAAGATCAGATATCATCGGATCATACTTCTGGCCGACGCTGACGTCGACGGAGCCCACATTCGAACTCTTCTACTCACTTTTTTCTATCGCCAGATGCCCCAGGTGATTGAAAACGGATATCTGTATATCGGGCAGCCCCCTCTTTACAGGGTGAAAAAGGGGAAGAGTGTGAGATATCTCAAAAATGAAGCGGCGCTGGACGATTATCTAGTGGAGTTGGGAGCCGAAGGGATTAAACTTTCACCGAAGGGGAGTGGAAAGTCGATATCCGGCAAGGCGCTTGAAAAACTCACTCGCCAGCTTATGAGATATACCTCTATTTTAAAGCTCATGAAGCGCCGCGGCGACCCGAGGATCATCGACAGCGTCGTAGAGGCCAGCTCTCTCTCTCCGGACATTCTCAGAGGACCAACCAAGCGCATAGATGCCCAGATGGATGCAATAGCGAAATACATCAACGAGATATATCCCGAAATCTCCGATTTCCATGTCGAGCTTTGCGACGACGACGAGCATCATGCAAAATCCATCGTTTACACAACGACCCTGGGAGGATTCGAAAGAAAGACATGTATCAGCGTAGAGTTGCTCGAATCGGCTGAAATGGTTGAACTAAAAAAACTGGATAATTCCTTCATAGAGATAGGCAAGGCGCCGTATTCCGTAGAACACGAAGAACAAAAGTATTCATTCAATACTCTTCAAGAGGTGAAGGAGTATATTTTAACCGAAGGGCAAAAGGGACAGGACATTCAGCGCTACAAGGGACTTGGAGAGATGAATCCCGAACAGCTTTGGGAAACTACACTGGACCCCGAGCTGAGAACTTTACTTCAGGTGAAGGTTGACGATGCGGTCGAAGCCGATGACATATTTACGGTGCTGATGGGCGACCAGGTCGAGCCGCGCCGCGAATTCATTGAGAACAATGCCCTCAATGTCAGAAACCTGGATATCTAAGACATAACACTCAAAATAAGAGCCTGTAAAAAATCGCAAAATTTTTCCGAGCGACGATTCAGCCTTGAAGTTAATCTATTTGGCTGTTAATAGGGCATCTCAGAAATGGACTATGCCGATAAGAAATTGGAAGCCCGCACTGAACAGATTCGC
>JAAZCA010000002.1 GCA_012513515.1 Myxococcales bacterium
ATTTGCTTGGGGGTGGTGGATGAGACCCCACGGTTCGCACGCAGCCGTTAGAACAGCGGATGCGAATTTTGCAGACGCTGTTATTACGGATGCGGGTCCCGCCGCATGGCGGGGAATCCCTGCCCCCCGAGCAGTTCGACTCGCGGCGAGGAGAACTGTAGTGAGCGAGGAGCGCATGCGACGAATTGAAGGTCATATCGTTTTTCAAGTGTAGCAAGTTGAAATGCAACATCCGCTGGAAATCTATCTCGGTTTCTCTTGAAAGCACGATTCAGAGCGCCGGTTTCTACATCGTAAGGCGCTTCCAGATCAGAATCCAACATGACCTTAGATTCTCGAATTAGACAAATACGTTTTTCGATATACTCACGTGGAACCGATGAACTCATCGTTCACGCCCTTCTTTAAGATGCCAAATTGGCATCTCAAAAAGCCATTACAGTTACATTACTACTTGGAGTCCTGGGCCGACGAACCACAACGGAACCCAATATTAAAGTTACTGCGGCCGGGATTAACCCTGCTGCGGTAATCAGCCTGCAGGAGCCAGAGTATGCTAATGCCAAAGGAACCGCCGCTAGTATAATAATCGCCCGAAGGATCAAGTGTCCACTCCCAGACGTTTCCGTTCATATCGCAAATCTCTTTACCGCCGAACTCAATATAACGTCCGGCTGCTTTGCACACCTGACGAGTTGCGCCTGCACCATAATGCACTCCACTGTCGAGTTTGCCGCTTCTTGTAGAATATCGTTTTGCGCCGCCCTGTGAAGCAACATATTCCCATTCAATGGGTGTCAAGAGTCTCTTCCCTTGTGCCTCACAGAATTGTTTTGCTTGGTAACCGTCAACATCTACTTGTGGCTGATTAGGTTTATCAAAATCTTTTGGCGAAACTAAACTTGGAAGCGCGCTAACCGCTCTTAAAAAATAACCGGCAATTCCTTTTGTCAAATCGGGCCCCCTTGCCGCAATTTTTGCCCATAGTGCTTTAGGGTCTTTCCCTGACTCAACGACTTCAACTGTACTCCCACTTGGACTAACCGACATCAGCTGATATTGACCTGCTGTTTGAGCGGCAACCCTTGAGGTGTCAGCATTTGTAAATTCATGTTGATCTACGCACAAATCAGGAATCGTCTGACCTTTATATCGACCGCCTTTTACGAAGACCATTCCTTCTTGGCAGTTGCCCATATTAAACTCCTTGTTTTATTTTTGACACGTGAGGCCAATTTTGCTCTCGTGTTGTCGGCTGACATCGGGGAAAATTGCTAACTTTTTGCAGATTTTATTTACTTTATATATCCGCCACTTATCACGCATTTTCTCTGAGTCAACGTTTATTCGCTTTTTCAAGTCCGCCCAATGCCCCAGTTTTCACCTCCTGCATATATCCCTGCAAAGGAGGTGTGTCATACCATTGGCAACACCTGCAAACCCCAGAAAGGAGTTCCCGTGGACTGTTGAATTCGAAGGTCTGGAACCTGCGCTTGTCCAGCGCGTCAAAATTCCGGTCGTGTCGGTAGAGGTAGCCGAACACGGTTCTTCGAATATCCTCATCAAGACCGGAAGCATGGTCAAGGTCTCAGATATCGAGCTAAACAAAATCATGTTCATGGATAAAAACAAGAACTGGGCCTACGATTGGCTTCGCAAGGTCAGCGATCCCGAGACCGCCAGACTCCCTATCAATATCGATCAGCTGAAATCGAAGTGGATCGTAGATATCCGGCGGGCGGCGAAGGATACGGAATGTGCCTTGGATGCGATGATGGAGATCAAGTGTCCGCATTGCAAAACGATGAATACTAATCCTGTTGTTTGGATTCGATACATTTTATGCTCTATTGCCTGAGCGCCAACTTCCAAAAACAGTTGATAAATCAATAATATACCTTGGCTATCGTCAATTTAGGGGGGATATCTTTCGCGCGGACGTTATACGGTTGCATAGCGGAGCAAGGCACATGCATTCCAACACACCACATAAGGGTTTACTCTATAAGATTTTCAATATCGACGGCAAAAATGTTTATTTTGATAGCAGAAGCTACGCCATACACAATAGTTCAGATATTTGAACTTCTGATATTTACTCAGTGTCATCCCAAAGGTGGCCTTGGAGATTTCAGCGAGGGTGGGGTAACGAGGTTTCCTGCTGGATAAAAAAAGGCCCCGTATCGCTACGGGGCCTTAAAAGTTCTATCGGCCTTCATTGCCGACATCATTCCTCTTCGGCATGGCGAAATCAGCGCCTCCTTCTCCATCTGGCGGCAGCCAGTGGGGAGAGGAAAAGCCCGGCAAGGAGGATCTGCGCAGCAAATCCCGCAGCAGGGATGGACGCAGAAACTACGCAACCACACCCGCCTCCGCCTTGCACCGAATCCTTCCCCATGCCATCCGTGCCATCACCATCAGCTATACTGCTGTCTGCATCGCCGCTACCATTACCATCGCCATCCGGGGAAACTGAATGATCTGTCTCCTTTTCAATTTTGCACGCCGATGAACAGCCATCCCCGTCATCGAGATTTCCATCATCGCACTCTTCCAGCCCGACCGCTACAAAACCATCGCCGCAGGTGGCAAGCGCGCAGGTAGAGAGGCAATCATCGGAATTATCAGCATTGCCGTCGTCGCACTCCTCGCCATCGTCCATGACGCCATCTCCGCAGGAGGGATTCATGCAGGTAGTACGGCAGGCATTGGGATCATCGTCGCTGTTCAGAATGCCATCATCGCATTCCTCACCATCATCCTTGATGCCATCGCCACAGGTGGGGAGGGAGCAATCGTTTCTGCAGCCGTCCATATCATCCATATTCCCGTCATCGCAGCCCTCGCCGGCATCAACTACGCCGTCGCCGCAGATTGGATTTACGCAGGTCGTTCGGCAGGAATTGGGATTATCGTCGCTGTTCAATTCCCCCTCGTCGCATTCCTCAACGCCGACCTGGACCACGCCATCGCCGCAGGTGGCAAGCTTACACGTATTGAGGCAGCCGTCCGTATTGTCCGTATTCCCGTCATCGCACTCTTCGCCGGTGTCAACAACACCATCGCCGCAGAAGGCAAAACGACAGTTCGTGCGGCAAGCATCTGGAAGTGTATCGCTGTTCAGAACGCCAAAATCACACTCTTCAACTCCGTTATATACGAAGCCATCACCGCATGAGGCCTCAACGCAGGTGGAGAGGCATGAGTCGGTGTTGTCGTCGTTTCCGTCATCGCACTGTTCCGGATACTCCTCAGTGGGCTCGAGCACGCCATCGCCGCAGGTGGGGAAGGAACAATCGTTTCTGCAACCATCTGAATCATTGCTATTGCCATCGTCACAGGCTTCGAAAGAATCGACAACGCCGTCACCGCAGACAGGCAATGTACAATTCGTACGGCATGAATCAGGATCCGTATCGCTGTTGAAGAAGCCGGAATCGCATTCCTCGCCATCGGTGATGACGCCGTTGCCACATCTCGTGAATGTACAGTTGGCATCGCAACCATCGCCGCTTATGAGGTTGCCGTCATCACACTCCTCGTCATCGTCCAAATTGCCATCACCGCAGGACTCGTGCATGCAGGAGCTATCGCAGCCATCGAGGTCTTCAAGATTTCCATCATCGCACTGCTCGTCCCCCTCTTTCACACCATCGCCGCACTCGTAGGCCAGCTTGCTGCTGAGCCCTATCTTCAGCGGCCTCGTACGCCACGAGAACAACGCATTATGCGGAATTTCCAAAACGGCTGTCTTGTCCGAGCCCCGGCTCTGAGGAGAAAAAACCACTTCTATCGTGCACGAGCGAAGCTGAAAAACCCCTAGCGAAAAACTTTTCTCTGAACACTGATCGGAGGAAATAGTAAAATCCTCTGCATCAGGCCCCGTGATCGTAGCTTTGCCAGTGTCGATGTCGCCGGACACGAGCCCAAAGAAGTACACCTTACCCTTCCTCGCGGCACTGACAGATCCCACCTTGGTACCTGAGAAGACCAAGTTCTCACGATTGTGAGGAACGAAGGCCACATTTAAGCCGCTCGCATCTGCAGTCTCTGCAAATACCAGCGAGATTGAAAACACCAATGCAAAAAAGACAGCGACCAGGGTTCTTCTTCTCGTAAACATTCTCCTTTAGGGTTAATTGAAAAAGCGATCCGTCGAATTCAATGGCGCGGCCTCTATCAGATGGGAACGATGAATTCAAGTCAAATGTGCTAAATTTCGAACTTTGTAGTCAGAACTGCACCTTTAATGAGACAGGACGCCTGGAAAGGCCAGCCACGACTGAAGATAGCGGATGCCAAAAATTTTGGGGGATCGCCATGGTGCTCCGTCTGACGAAAAAGTCATAAAAAACAAGCTCTTATCCTGTTCCACCCGACGAAGGGGCAGATGAAAAAGCAAGCTTCATCAAGCCCAAAAACTTGCCGGGATATTCCTCGACATCATCATGCTCCGTCTGATGGAAAAAACTAGAAAAAACAAATTGCTGTCTTATTTCATTAAACCTCTACATCTAACAAAGAGACCGGATCCCTTCATGCGAAGAGATTTGTGCTCAGATACCTCTCGCATGTGTCGGGCAAAATGATCACGACCGTCTTGCCCCTGTTTTCGGGGCGTGCTGCCACAGTCAGAGCGGCGCTGACAGCGGCGCCGGAGGATATCCCTGCGAGTATCCCCTCCTCCTTCGCCAGCCTTTTTGCCGCAGCAAAGGCATCATCATTAGATACCTGAACTATTTCATCTATCAGGCTTCTATCCAGGAGACCGGGCACAAACCCGGCGCCGATCCCCTGAATCTTGTGAGGGGATGCCTGCCCGCCGGAAAGCACCGGAGAGGCCTGCGGTTCCACAGCGATCGCCTTGAACGATGGCCTCCTAGATTTGATGACGGATGCAATCCCGGCGATCGTCCCGCCTGTTCCGACCCCTGCGACGAGGATATCGGGTTTCCCCTGCGTATCACGCCAGATCTCTTCGGCAGTGTTCTTCCTGTGGGCATCGGGATTGGCCGGATTTTCGAACTGCTGCGGCATGAATGAACCGGGAATTTCGGAATGAAGTTCCTGAGCCTTTCCGATGGCCCCCTTCATCCCTTCAACCCCCGGGGTTAGAACGATCTCAGCGCCAAGCATCTTTAGAAGGGCTCTGCGCTCCAGACTCATCGTCTCGGGCATGGTGAGGATGATGCGATATCCGCGCACAGCGGCGACCATCGCGAGCGCTATTCCTGTATTGCCACTAGTAGGCTCGATGATCGTGCCCCCTTTTTTCAAAACCCCGTCCTTCTCCGCCTCATCGACCATGTTCACCCCGATGCGATCCTTTACGGAGCTGCACGGGTTGAAGAATTCCAGCTTGCAAAGCAAGGTTGCGTCGATACCTGCAGAGATCTTGTTGAGCCTGACCATCGGGGTGTTGCCGATCAGCTCGGTAACATCGCTTGCAATTCCTCTTCGCTCCATCGTCTCTCCCAAAATTGCCCGGCGCGACGCATCAACACCGACATATCTCGGCAGGTCGCCAACACCGACAGAAAAATTTTATCAAAGCCTCAAAGCTGACATGGCGCTGACCATGCATGAATATCATCGCTTTATCAAGCATGCGCTCACATCGCCCCTCAGAATAAGAGTTAAGTAACCTCTAAAAAGCTATCTTATGAAAGCCGTCTGCCACCAGTCACGGTCGTTGCGGGATCCCCGATAGAACCATTCGGGGATGACACCCTTTTCGTCGCTCTAGGATGACACCGTGAATGTCATTCCCGCGGTCTTAAGCGGGAATCCCCTTCCAACCGTTCACCAGTCACCAGTCACAAGTCACGGCTGTTACGTGGGTGGTCGAATCCTGATCGCTGACCTTTGATCAGCCTTTTGTAAGACTGGATTATATCCGTAAATAATCGTTATTAAGAACAGGATCAAAATTAAGATGAAGATTAGGATTAAGATGCGGAAAGGATTTTTTCTCAACCTCAGCCTTAACCTGTTTTTTCGGTCAATGATCTATGGTCCATTGTCAATCGTCTTTGCGGATCCCTACGATCGCAGATGGGAGAGGTTATATTCCCTAATTTCGTCGATAAGTGAAATTATATCCTCCCGTTCGAAGTCCTCTCCAAAACAGTTGAAAGTGCTGCTGCGGCGTGCGACATGGTCGCTGACGTATTCATACTTCTTCATCTGATTGAATATCGGCATTCCGGGGACGTTGTAAAATACCGAAGGGGATATGAGCGTTTTCATCCCTCTCAGATACTCTATCGTATAGCGCATCTCTGCAATTGGCTGGGCCGGAATACCGATGATCACGTATGTCGTAACCGAAAGCCCCGCATCATTCGCGGCCTGAAGAACCTGTTCATACCGACCGATGCTCTCTGGCCTGTGCAGAGAATTGCGAAATCCGACATCGCCCGTAGCGATCGCAAGATCGAGTTTCCTGAATCCAGCGCGCCTCATGATATCGATCATCTCAGAAGTCAGCCCCGAAACGTTCAGGCCATTTGACGCCATCACCCTGAGCCCTGTTTTTGAATGCCTATCTGCGATGTGCTTCAGAATCGAAAAGGCCCTGTCGCGCTCGAAAAGAAAGTTGTCGTCCTGAAAATCTATAGTGCGAACTCCCATCGATACGCATCTATCTATCTCTTCAATGACCGAGCCGACCGATCGTCTCCTGTATCTCTTACCCGACAACGAGTGGACGGAGCAAAAGGAACAGTCGTGCGGACAACCTCGGGAAGTCAGGATCATCACATACGGCTCCCCTTCAAAAAGATAGCTCCCTGTAGGCAGGATATCCCGCAATGGAAATGGAATCACATCCAGACTCACCGCCCTGAACGGCGCGCCAGCATCGTTGATAATCCCTTTCTCCGGACGCCCACCCCGAAGGAGCTCTGGCAGCGCAACTTCACCCTCACCTGAAAATACCGAGTCGATAGCACCTGACTCCAGAAGGCTCAAAGGGTCAGCTGTAGCATGATGCCCTCCTGCCATCACATGACAGGAAGGCACGGCTTTTTTTGCTGCCGCTGCGGTAGCGATGACCTCCCTTAAGTACGGAGTGAACATCGACGATACGCATACTATGTCGGGAGAATATTCCAAAACACGCCGGGATATTTCCTCATAGGAAAGCCCGAAATGTTTGAACCCGCAGAAAGGGCCGCGCCCGCTTTGCGCAAGTTCGGCGATCGACATAAGTTCATCGTAAGGGGTAACTGCTTTCGGCTTTCGGCACCTGCGGGCATCGAGAATTTCGGCTTGAAAACCGGACTTTCGCAAGGAGGAGGCGAGATACATCAACCCGATCGGATACTCGCGAAACACAGTTCTGTAAAAATCCCGTATCGGCGGCTGAACGAGAAGAATTTTCATCCCAAGTCAACTTTCAACATGGATCGGATATCCCTCCATCAAACAAAGTTCAGACAGAGTCATCCCTTAACAACGCCAAGCGGCCTTAAACGGGCGATCTTTCTGGCAAGCCCTGCCCCCTCCACCGCCATAACGACATCCGCGGCATCCTTGTAGGCGAAGGGGGCCTCCTCAAAAATCGTGTTTCGTGACGATGCCCGAAGAAAAATGCCGGCCCTCCTCATCTCATCGCGAGGATCCCGCGAACGCGCCACTTTTTTTGCCTTATGCCGGCTCATCAGCCTGCCTGCGCCGTGACATGAGGAACCAAATGCCTCCTTCATCCCATTTTCGGTGCCGACGAGGACGAATGAGTATCTCCCCATATCACCCGGAATCAAAACTGGCTGCCCGACGTCGCGATAGACAAGCGGAAGCTCCGGGTGTCCGGCCGGAAATGCACGTGTAGCCCCCTTCCTGTGCACGCACAGCCTTTTGTTCCTACCGCCGACTACGTGCTCTTCGAATTTGGCGATATTGTGCGCTACATCGTAGACCGTGCTCATACTTAAATCCCGCGGAGATATACCGAGCGCTCTCTCGATCGCCAGCGAGATGTAGCATGAAATGATCTGCCTGTTGGCGAAAGCGAAGTTGGCTGCCGCCGCCATGGCAGCAAAATACCGCTTCCCCTCATCGGAATTGATCGGAGCGCAGCATAGCTGCTTGTCGGGAATTTCAATCCCGTATTTTCTCGAAGCCGCAAGCATCTCGGAAAGGCTGTCATCGCAGACCTGGTGACCCAGCCCACGGGACCCGGTGTGAATGGATATTACGATCTGGTCCTTGAAAAGGTCCATGGCATTTGCCGAATGTGAATCGAAAATTTCATCGACGATATCGATTTCTATGAAATGATTTCCACTGCCGAGCGTGCCCAGCTGCCCCAATCCTCTCGTTATCGCTCTATCACTTACCGCCTCGGCGATCGCGCCGCGTATCTTGCCGCACGCCTCGATCCTTTCAAGGTCGTATGGCGAACCAAACCCCTCGGAGACAGCCCACGCTGCACCATCCTCCAGAACTCGCCTCATATTCTGACGCGATATTTTAAGATCCTTTCTACAGGAGCCGACCCCGGCAGGAACGTCTGAAAAAATAGCATCCACCATTCTTTCAATATCTTTCGATATTTTGGAAAACTCAAGGTCGGTACGAAGAATCCGCACGCCGCAGTTGATATCGTACCCGACTCCACCCGGGGATATAATTCCCGATTCAGAATCGAATGCGGCGACGCCGCCTATTGGGAAACCATAACCGCTGTGGACATCAGGCATCGCTATCGACGCGCCAACGATTCCGGGAAGGGTCGCAACGTTGCACACCTGCTGCAAACTTTCATCTGCGGATGCTGCATCCACAATCTGCCGTGAACCATACACGATTCCATCGACGCGCATGGAGCCTCGTTTGGGGATTCGCCACGCATATTCGTGAATCTTTTCCAAATTCATAATAAAAGGAGTCTGCCGCCCATATCAGAATCTATGTAAAATTCCTTCCAGGCCTCAACAGAGACTCCACCTCCGGTATAAAGCTCGAGAAACCTGTTCCATGGATAGCGCTCCCCCTGAGCCAGAAAATCATTCATCAGCCAGCCGCCGAGTTCGCGCGAATTGAAATACGAAAGACCGTGCGCAGGACGCCCTATCTTTTTTGCGAAAAGATCGACGAACTGCACGTTGGCAACACGCCCTATGGCATAGTTGGAGTAATATAGAAGAGAAACATTGGGAATGTGGTATTTGGCAAGCGCGTCGGGATTTACCCATCCAGCCGGTCGCTTCAACGACTGATGTCTCCGCCTGCACTCCCACCAGAGCTCTCCGATATCCTGATCGGGGTTGGAATAAAATTCTTTTTCAAACTCGTAAATTGTCGAAGACCATCGTAAAAATATTATCTGATCAGCGTAATCTATCAGCTGAACAGCGGAAGCTGCCCTGGAAGCCGCCGACTGATCGGCTCCCAATCTCACAAACCACTCCTCTGTCTGCGTCTGCTTTTCCATCAGCATCGCAAAGGCCTCGGTGAGCATAGTAGGTTCCCGAAGAAGATATGGAAGAGCTTTGTTGGCCAGCACGGACTTGTAGTTGATGTCATGCGCAAGCTCATGCACAAGCGTAGAGACATCCCCTGCCTTTGGAGATGCAGGTGGTTCCGGCAGGTTCATGATGAGCGTGGCGCTATCGGGGTCATCCGGATTCAAATACCAAGCGACGGCATGAGGATTTTTTCCGGGCTTCGGAAAGAGACTCGAGCCCTTCACGATTCCGGATATATCGACCCCTATGCTCCCGTAAAATTCGACGACCTGCGAAATAACCCTGTTCGAATCCAACCCCTTGTAAAACCTATCCAGATCAACCTCTCCAAATATGGAGTTCGGCGCCTCCTGAAAAAATGAATTCTGATAATGCCATGGCATGAGATCAGCTGCCGAAACCCCAAAGCGTTTTGCCAACCTCGGATCGATAAACTTCTCCTTCAGCTCTTTAAAAGCCAACTCGCTGGCATCACGGAGGTCGGTGTAAAACCTGTTAACCATATCGAGATCAAACTCGGAAAGCTCCGCAAACATCTCAAGCGCCCCCGCGTAGCCCAGATCGCGCGCAATTTCGTTTTTAAGCGCAACCATTTCCCGAAAATCCTCCTCGAGAATAGGTGCTACAAGATGTTGCCCCTTCCATACCTTTTCGAGAAGCGAGCTGTCCTTAGAATCCGAGATTATATGATCGACTTCGACGGGAGAAAGCTCCCTTCCATCGACTTTGGGTCCGTAGTCGTTGAACTTCTCCTGCAGCGATCGTTCTAATTTTGTCAGCCGTTTAAGTTTGTCGGGCGATATCTGATTCGGAAGATGTCTGAAATAGCAGATCTCCACCTCGCGCCTTAAAAGCTCGTCTTTTATTTCATTTCTGCCATCGTAGAATTTCTTGATCAGCGCGAAACGTCCGCGGTCGCTGTTGAGCTTTCTGATATCCAGCTCTATAGTTTCGAGAGCTTCGGATGCCGCCTTGTCGCCGGTGGTTTCATACCTGTACCAGTTCTTGCGAAGCTTCAGATCGAGCGGACGATATTTCGCCAAATAATCGTCGATAATTTCCCTGATGCGCTTCTGATCCATCAAATCCTCCGATGCGATTTTATACTAAAAATTTATTCAGTCAGATGTCACTGCATAAAATTCCTACCACACCTACGCCTCATTCTCCATCGGAGCCATCTCCATAGGTGCGTCCGACTCCAAAACGGAGGCCCCATAATCCTTCATATAAGCCTTAAGCGATTTTGCTACGACGCCGGAAAGAAGCCAGAGCGCGAGAAGGTTGGGGAATGCCATCAGCAGATTAGCGATATCGGCATAGGCCCACACCGTGCCTACCCATGCCGTTGTCGAGCTGGCAATGGCACCGAAGAACAGGACGATGCAGTAAATTATGCGAAAGGGCATTATCGCCCTTCGCCCCAGAAGATATTCGAAGGCGCGATCGCCGTAATAGCTCCATGAAATCGCGGTTGAATAAGCGAAAAGAGGTATCGTAAATGTGACTATATAACGTCCGCCAGCAAAACCATTTTCGAATGCGGCAGATGTCAGAGGGGCGTCGCGAAGCCCGGAGCCACACAGATCGGAAGTGACAATTACGAGCGCTGTCATCGTACAGATAACAAGGGTGTCTATAAATGGCTCTAGCAAAGCTACCAGCCCTTCCCTTACCGGAATTCTCGTCTTTGCGGCAGCGTGGATTATCGGAGCAGATCCCAGCCCTGCCTCGTTTGAGAAAAGCCCCCTACTGACACCGGAGCGGAGCGCCAGCATGATGGCAGATCCAGCAAAACCTCCGGCGGCCGCAGTCCCTGTGAAAGCGCTCTTGAATATGAGCGCTAGCGATGGGATGATTGCACCGGCATTCATCGCAAGTATCACGAGAGCACCGCCCACGTAGGCGATCGACATGAACGGCACGAGGATTCCCGCCACCTGCCCGATGCGCCTCATCCCTCCGACTATTACGAGTCCGGTCATTATGGAAATCACTACGCCGGTAATCACCGGAGGAATGCCGAAGGTGCTGTCGAGGATCTGAGCAACTTGATTTGACTGCACCATGTTGCCGATTCCAAAGGATGCAAACACGGTAAAGAAGGCAAATAGAATCGCCAGAGGCTTGAATTTTCTGCCAAGCCCTCGCTCTATGTAATACATCGGACCGCCGGAGACGGTCCCATCCTCATGGACGATTCTGAATTGCTGAGCCAGCGTACACTCGGTGAATTTAACAGCCATGCCGAGAATCGCAGTCATCCACATCCAAAAGACCGCTCCGGGTCCACCTATCGCTATTGCTGCGGCAACACCCGCTATATTGCCTACGCCCACCGTAGCAGAAAGAGCCCCGCACAGCGCCTTAAAATGTGTAACATCGCCGGGATGCCTCGGGTCGTTGTACTTGCCCGACGTTATCCTTATCCCCTCGATGAGCCCGCGGAACTGCACGAACTTCATCCTGAAGGTCAGGAAGAGACCGGTGCCAAGAAGGGCCACTATCAAGACAGGGCCCGTCAGGTAAACGAGCAAAGCATTCAAGTGCTGCATAGTCCCCCTATTGAAATATCGGATTCAAAGCGGCATTGAATTTCATTCGCATCAGACGTCAAAAATAATCTTTGCACTCCACGACCCGTCGTCGAGCTTCGAGACATCTATGTTATGATATGTAACACCCTTGACGAGAAGTTTTTGCCTGTGACGGAGGGGGTCGTATTTCGCTCCCTTGGCGCTTCCTATCAGATGGCGCTCATCTATCTCATCTATCCAGAAAGAGGAAAAAACCAGGCGCCTCGTCTCGGAAACAAAAAGTATCTCCTGTAGCCATCTCACGAGAAGTTCCTCAAGGCAAGGGGCCTCGATAAAGATCGGGACGTCGATAGATGGAATCTGATTTTTGACAATATCGACCGATATATCCGTCAGGGCTGACGCGCAGGAAACGAAGAGATCTCGCAAATTGGGAGCGCCAACACGAACGCCGACGTCAGCCGTATGATCTATCATTTCATACATCACGGCAACCCGCCTCTTGAAAATGGATAGACGTCATTACATCCAGTCGTAACTGACGATATCATTCGCTTCAAAAAAGTAGGCGATTTCGAACTTTGCAGTCTCCGGAGCATCGGAACCGTGAACGGCGTTGCGCTCTATGCTGGTTCCAAAATCGCGGCGTATCGTCCCTTCAGCGGCCTGTTCTGGATTCGTCACCCCCGCGGCATCGCGCCAGCGCCTTATGGCATTTTCCCCTTCGAGAGCCATAACAACGACCGGACCCGAGGTCATGAACGATATGAGATTTCCGAAAAAGGGCTTGCCTTTATGAACGGCGTAGAAGCCTTCTGCCTTCGCGCTGTTCATATGCATCATGCGCATCGCGACGATCTTGAGGTTCGCCTCTTCGATTCTCTTGGATATTTCACCGATCACGCCCTTCTCGACGGCATCAGGTTTGATGATTGCCAGCGTCTTCTCAACGGCCATATTGATCTCCTTTTGATTTTATGACGAAGCAAGCTATATTACGTAAACCCCATTGTAAAGCTATTTGCGCTTGGCAGGGGGCTTCCTTTTTTTATTTTGCTGTACAATCGGGAGTCCCTTTTTATCGATGCTCTTCATCCTGGCATCGACGACCTTCTGGTTGGGATAATCCGAGCTTCGCTCGGTAACATTCCGGGCCGCACCTAGCCTTCCGGTCTCTTCAAAGCAGGTAGCCATGTGGAGCTTTGCCTCCGGCGCCAGCTCGGAGTCCGGAAAGTTTTCTATAAGCGCATCGTACCAGCGGATAGCCTCTTCGGGCCTGCCCCCGAGAAAAAAACTCTCTGCGTACATGAATATCGCATTAGCGACGTATTCCATGGGGGCAGACTCCGCCTCTATCACCGGGATTAGTTCCACCCTAGCCTGCGAATATGCGCCGGATGCGAGGTATCCGCCCGCCAGAAGTATCCTGTATTTATGGATGTCATCGCCGGAGGCATACTTCAGCAAAGCCGTGTAATCTTCGATCGCGGACTCGAAGTTTCCACGCCCCTCTTCAAGGGAAGCGCGCAACTCCCTCGCGTTGGCCGCCCACGTGGAGCCCGGGTATTCCGATATCACCCTGCCATAGCTCTCCACCGCCCTGTCGATATCCCCCAGAAATATCTCGTACAGCTCGGCAATCTTGAAAAATATCTTGGGGCGCGCAGGGTCATTCGGAAAATCGGAAAGCATCTCATCGTAAATTCTAAGGGCGCTTCCGATCTTGCCAACCCCCAGGTCAGCCTCGGCCTTGCGAAAAAGTTCATCGGCGCCACCACGATTGCACGAGGTGATGGGGAAAAGCAAAAGGAGGATCGCCAGCGCAAGAAAACTTGTCGATAGTGCGAAAGCTTTACGATTCATCTTCGACGACCTTGGCGACGGTGACGACCTTCTCATCCTTGCCAAGAGAGATCAACCTTACGCCCTGCGTGTTGCGGCCTATGGTCGGGATCTCCTTGGCTGCGGACCTGATCACTATACCGCCGTCGGTTACAAGAATTATATCGTCGTTGTCGGTGACCTGCATCACGCCGGTCACGGGCCCGTTTTTATCGGTGACCTTGATAGTTATGATCCCCGAGCCGCTGCGGGATTGAACGCGATAGTCATCGCGGGGGCTCCTCTTGCCATAACCGCGCTCGGTGACTGTAAGGATCGAGGCTTCATTATTGAGAACCTCCATGCCCACGACGGAATCGCCTTTCTTCAGATTGATCGCCTTGACCCCTCTAGCGGAGCGGCCCATCGGGCGAACTTCATCTTCCTTGAAACGGATCGCCTGCCCTTTCCGCGTAGTTATGAATATTTCGCTCTTGCCATCGGTAAGGCGAACGGAAATCAGCTCGTCGCCATCGTCTATCGTGGTGGCTATTATTCCTCCGGAGCGCGGATTGGAATAAGCCATAAGTTCCGTTTTCTTGATGACGCCATTTTTAGTCGCCATCACCACGTACTGACCATCCTCGAATTTTTTAACGGGGAGAATGGCGGCTATCGATTCAGTGCCAGACATGTTTATCAGGCTGGTTATCGACTGACCTTTCGCCACGCGGCCTATCTGGGGAATCTCGTGGACTTTCAGCCAATAGACCTTGCCCAACGAAGAGAAGATGAGGACGTAGCTATGGGTCGACGCGACAAAGAGATCCTCGACAAAATCCTCTTCCCTCGTCGTCATCCCCTGCTTGCCCCTGCCGCCGCGCCTCTGCGCCCGGTAGATGCTGATCGGGCTTCTCTTGATGTACCCGCGGTGGGAGACGGTGACCACCATCTCCTCCTCCTGAATCAGATCCTCTATTTTGAGATCCTGTGTTTTGGACTGGATCTTGGTTCGCCTCTCGTCGCCGTATTTTTCGCGGATTTCAAGCAGCTCATCCTTTATGATTTTGTAAATCCTCTTCTCGTCGGAAAGAATCAGCTTGAGTTCCTTTATCAGCTTCTGGATTTCATTGTACTCGGCTATTATCTTATCTCGTTCTAGGCCTGTAAGGCGATGGAGCCTCAAATCCAAAATAGCCTGAGCCTGCACGTCCGATAGCGAATATTTTTTCATCAAGCTCGCCTTGGCTACAGCGGGCTCCTTGGACTTCTTTATTATAGCGATGACCTCGTCGATATTTTCCACCGCGATCTTTAGCCCGGCCAGGATATGCGCCCTCTCTTCCGCCTTGCGTAGATCGAAGGTTGTCCTTCTCGTGACGACCTCTTTCCTGTGGTCGATAAAGAGGTCGAGCGCCTCCTTCAGATTCAGGATCTTCGGCTGCCCGCCGACGATTGCCAGAAGTATTATGCCGTAGCTGGACTGCATCTGCGTATGTGCGTAGAGTTGATTCAGGACTACGCCGGCCACGATGCCGCGTTTGAGTTCGACCACGATGCGCATACCGTCCCGGTCTGACTCGTCGCGAATATCGGATATCCCCTCTATCTTTCCCTCCTTCACGAGTTCCGCAATGCGTTCGACGAGCCTGGCTTTGTTGGTCTGATATGGGATCTCGTTGATCGCGATAAGCTCTCTATCACCGCGAGCTATCGGTTCTATGACGGCCTTTGCCCTGATTTTCAACGAGCCCCTTCCGGTCTTGTAAGCGCTGGCGATCCCATCGCGACCATCTATGAAACCGCCGGTGGGGAAATCAGGCCCGGGGATGAACTTCATCAGTTCGTCAATGGTGATTGAAGGCTTGTCGATGATCGCGACGCAGCCATTGATGATCTCGGCAAGGTTATGAGGCGGAATTTTCGTCGCCATCCCTACAGCGATGCCGTCGGAGCCGTTTATCAAAAGGTTTGGAATCCTGGAGGGAAGCACGCAAGGTTCCACTGTGGTGCCATCGAAGTTGGGGACGAAGTCAACGGTCTCCTTGTCGATATCAGCGAGCATCTGCTCGGCGATCGAGCGGAGTCTGGCCTCGGTGTACCTGTAGGCCGCTGCGGAATCTCCATCTATGGAGCCGAAGTTTCCCTGCCCCTCGATGAGGGTGTAGCGCATATTCCAGTCCTGCGCCATTCTCACCATAGTGTCGTAGACGGCAGCGTCTCCATGTGGATGGTATTTCTTCAGAACTTCGCCGACGACTCCGGCAGACTTCGAAAAGCGCTTGCTTGAAAGAAGCCCTTCTCTCAGCATCGCGTAGAGGATCCTCCGGTGCGCAGGCTTGAGGCCATCGCGAACATCGGGAATCGCCCTTCCTATGATCACGCTCATCGCGTAATCCAGGTAGGAGCTTTTCATTTCCTCTTCTATATTTATGGGGAGAACCTCTGAGGTTCGGTTCATGACGGTAGATCCTCCATAATGTTGGATGTTTTATTGCGGTCCTTAAAGCGATTTCTCCGCAAATCAAATTCGCGGGATTTTGCATCCCGGTAGCATAAAAGTCAACGGTAAGTTGCCCTCCAAATGCCGCAAACTCCGCTCCGGAGATGTAGGTTTTACAAGGGTTTGCGCATGCACAGCTGAAGTTACAAAAAGCCCTTTCCGAAAAGGAAAATGCTTGTACATCCACCGCAAAATCAGGCGATACCTACATTCAACGACGATTTTTATTTGACATGACAGTCCCCATCGCGTACATTGCGCTCCACGGTGAGCGGGAAATGCACGGCATCTCTGAGTCTCAGCGTTCACGATTGCCGAATCCAATAACGGGAGGAGGTGAAAACAAATGACAAAGGCAGAACTCATCAACTACGTTTCCAAGGATTGCAAGATTTCGAAGGCTCTGGCGGAAAAGGCTCTCAACTCGATCACGCACAATATAGGCAAATGCCTTCGCAAGGGTGACAAGATAACGCTCACGAATTTCGGAACGTTCTACGTCTCCAAGCGCCGCGCTCGTACAGGCCGCAACCCGCAGACTGGCGCGGTGATCCAGATCAAGGCTCGCAAGGTGCCGCGTTTCAAACCGGGTAAGCAGCTTAAGGATTGGGCTATGTAATTTTGCTTCAGACTTTTTGAAAAAGGCGTTCCCGAACGGAACGCCTTTTTTATTTCGCCAAAAATAATTCAAATGAGCCGATCATTCAACCGACGTTCATGTATTCCCTGACCCTCAAAGGAACGCCGAGCTCTTTCGCTCTCGCCTCGCAGGCCTGCACATCCTGACCCGGCACGGTGACCACCGAGGCGACCACTTCCGGAATGAATTTTTTGGCTTCGACTATAAAATCGCAAACGGCGCCATAGGCTGCCTCGCCGTATTTCGACGGGCACACCTTGGCATAGAACTCCGCATTTGGCGCGTTTAAGGATATCGAGATGGAATCGATCAGCCCTGTGAGTTCCGGCAGGACATTTCTTCCATAGAAAAGGTTGGCGAGCCCGTCCGTGTTCAACCTGACGCGCTTCACTCCGCACTGTTTCATCCTCTCAGCGATAACTTTTACAAGTTCGATGCGCCTGGTGGGCTCCCCATAGCCGCAGAAAACCACCTCATTATAGGCCTCGGGCTGACCGATGGACCGAAAGACCTCGTCAACATCCGGCTCATGATCGAGCTTCAGGTAGTGTCCTTTCACTTCGAAGTCGATGAACTTCGGGCAGAACTTGCACGCAAGATTGCATCCGTTTGTTATATTGAGATAGAGGGAATTCCTGATCACATAGGCGATCGACCTCTCCACCTCCGATCCTGGAAGGGAAAAAAGCCGCCTGGCGTTCAGCGAAGTGACACGCGCCACATCGGCCACGGAAAGGGACTTCAGCTTCGCGATCTTTTCGGCTACGAGAGTAACGAATGCGGGCTCATTTCGCTTTCCCCTGTGATGAGCTGGGGCCAGGAAGGGACAGTCCGTTTCTATCAGCATCTTCTCGAGAGGGACTACGCTAGCCACCTCCTGAAGAGTCGAGGCATTATCAAATGTGACGATTCCGGGGATGGATATCAGGAAGCCCATCGATAAAACCTCCTCGGCAAAGCGAAGGTCTCCGGAAAAACAATGAAAGACTCCTCCCCTTTCAGAGATACCCACATCCTTTATCACAGCGATGACATCATCATGCGCATCCCTGTCATGAATGACGACCGGTTTATCGACGAGCCGCGCCATCTCGAGCGAACGCCTGAAGACCTCCCTCTGCACTTCCGGAGAAGAATGCTTGTGAAAATAATCGAGCCCTGTTTCTCCTATCGCCACGACCTTGGGATCTGAGGCGAGCGCCCTCAATTCATCATAGTGAGAGGGGATAACTGAACCGGCATCGTGCGGATGAATTCCAACCGTGGCAAATATCCTGGGGTCTTTTCTGGCCAGATCGAGAGCCCTCACATTTCCATCGAGGCCATAGCCGGAACCGATGTTGATGATGAACTCGAGGCCGGCCTCCCATGACCGGGAGAGGACATCTTCGATATCATGCTCATACTTTTCAGAGGAAAGATGGGCGTGCGAATCTATGAATTTAGGACTCTTCTGCAAATCGATTCTCCAATGAACCCTCTCCAGTTTCTCCGAGAAGTTCAGGGAAGTCGGCGTCGAAGGCCTGAAGCATTTTACTCGTCAGTTCGATATACTTCTCTTCTCCGGTAGCCTCGGCGAAGGAATTCGCCTTCACCAAAAATTCCCGGCAACTCTCAAGCCCCAAACCCCTGCCTATCAGCGCCTCCAGCAGCTCGAAGTCTATATTTTGGGCGGAAATAAAATTGGAAAAATCCTCCCCCCAGGACTTTTCTAGCATCTCGATTGCCTTTTTCCTATCCCCCTTCTTACAATATGCGAGCCCCATCGTCGTATACGCCTGGTGCGCAAAAACGGGGTTTGCAGGAGCCAGCTCCAAAACCTTTTTCGCCTTTTTTATTGCCTGGTTGTATTCGGAAAACTGGTCGATGAGAAGACGGGCGGATATGATCTTCAGGGCCGGATCTTTGGGGAGCAACTTCTCAGCCCTGCCATAGTGACGCCAGGCCGTCTTGAATTCCCCCTGGATTTTAAAGAGGACTCCCATCACAGAATGATAGAGGGCGATAGCAGCATCGTCCTCGCTCCTGGCCATGTTGTTCGCCAGAAGTTTTTCGGCTTCCCCGTATTGCTTGGCAGCTATGAGTTGAAATGCCCTATGGCATACGTCGCTGGGCTTTGCCTCTTCGCGCTCTTTTTTATTTGGATCTATCAATCCCGCGCCCTTTCCAGATAAAATACCTATGGGAACCTGATTCTACGTTTTTATACGCTAAATCCAAGAAATTTCTGAGGCGGTTTAAAAATGGTCGCCCAGCTCACACCGACTCCCATAAGCTGCGGGAGATAATGATGGGGCCGTTATACGTAACGCCGCTGTCCTATCATGACCTTGAGCCCGTTTCCCCTGCGACCTCGGCTATCATGATGGTCTCTATGGCTCCGCCATGTTTCATCAAAACTGGGAGCATTGAACTCGTCCCGGCTAAGAAGCGCTGGTCTGAAGAGTTTTGAGATATCACCTCTCCGCGACGAGAAGAGCGCTC
>JAAZCA010000003.1 GCA_012513515.1 Myxococcales bacterium
GTGACTGGGAAAAACAGAAGCTAGAAGCGAGAGGCTAGAAGCTAGAAAAACCTCGCCTGTAGAAATCTCGCTTCTCACTTCTAGATTCTAGCTTCTTGATGTTTTGGTCGATGGTCAATCGTCCATGCTCGAAGTTATTGTTACAGCTAGCTTTTCAGAGGTTCCTTCATTAATTCCATTTCGTTTCAGCCCCCTTTACATCGATAGCCCAATAGGTTAGTGGTGCGATCATCATTGGGTTTTTCTCATCCCATACACTTTAAACTGGAAAGGGGGAATTATGAAGAAAGCGTTGATGTTCATCGTCGGCTTGGCATTGGTGGCAGGAATCGCGTTTGAGGCGCAGGCATCCAGGTGTGAGTATCACCAATGGACTCCATGCAAGGACGAGATGGGGGATAGGGTGCCATCATCGAAATGCGAATACTTCCAATGGAAGTGGAATCGCTGCGTAGCCGAAAAACCAGCACCGGTCGCTGCGGCACCGAAAAAACTTTTCCTAAAGGGAATCCAGTTCGACACAGGCAGTGCGAGGATCAAACCCGCCTCTTACGAAATCTTGGAGCGCAACATGGAAGCACTGCAGAAAGCGGAACATATCACCATAGTTGGTCACACCGACGACCGCGGCAACGATGCTTCGAACATGAAGCTCTCGGAAGCACGCGCCGCCAGCGTAAAGAACTACTATGTCGAAAAGGGGATCAGCGATTCGAAGATGACTACTGAGGGACGCGGCGAAACCCAGCCGATCGCCGACAACTCGACCGAGGCAGGACGTGCGGAAAACCGCAGGATCGAAATCGACATCAGGTAACAAACTATCATCAGAATATAAAAAGGCCATCCGCATAAGGAGGGCCTTTTTTATTTTCCGGAGACACGTACCCGCTTCGCGTGAACATCTCCTCGTTGCAAGTCACCAGTCACGGTTGTTGCGGGATCCCCGATAGAACCATTCGGGGATGACAACCTTCTCGTCATTCGGGGATGACACCATGAATGTCATTCCCGCATGATTTAAGCCGCCGCTAACGCGGGGTTCCGACCGCTCACCAGTTACGAGTCAGGATCGTTTCTATCCACCGCTGGGGAGGACTCCCCCCAAGTGAGGTCTAAACTGGGGAATTATCAGCCGCACTCACCCCGCCATCATCGGACGGAGTAAAAAATAGTCAATATATTCAAATAGTTGTGCTAATAAACCGGGTGGGAATCTTGGCAACGATATTGCATCGTATACCGGCGACGGTATCGCCTAAACGGTATTCGAAAGAAGGAGCAGCCGATGAGCAACAATGTAAGCAGTAAGAGCAATCCCTTCGCAGGCCCGCTTTCAGCAAAATCCAACAGGGTCGGTGAAAACCATCAGCAGCGCCGCGACTTCATGAAACTCCAGGAAAGCCGCCCCCAGCCCTCCGCAAGGCAGGTGCTGGATAAATTCAACAGGCCGGCCCGCCGCGCCAGCGATATGGAAGACTTTCAATCCGTAGGCGATAAATATCGCAGCTCAAGAAAACCCTTTAATGATAAGCCCTATACGCCTCAAAACCTCTATAAGGTGGAAAGCGGCATCACCCCTGCCGGAAGTGTTGAAGAGAGAGAAATCACCGATGCAATGAGGCTGGAATTTCTCGACGCCATCATCTCTCGAAAGGAGCTCCAGAGTCAGGCGAGCATACGCAAACACGTGATGGCTCAGGGTAAAACCGCAGGACTCCGCCCGCAGAGGAATATGGGCTCCCCGGCAATCTCCGCAAAAAATCGCTAATACACCCTCTAACCCGTGAAAAATCAGCAGAATTTTTACTTGCCTTAAAAATGGAGCCGTGTTAGGTCGCCTCCTCAATTTTTGACAAGCAAGGAGCCAGAAGATGAAGGGAAATATTCATCCGAAATGTGAGCCGGTCAAGATCACCTGCGCCTGCGGCGCCGTAATCGACACGATATCGACGCTCGCCAAGGACTTTACGACCGAACTCTGCTCGAACTGCCATCCATTTTTCACCGGCAAACAGCGCCTCGTAGATACCACAGGTCGCGTCGAACGCTTCCAGAAGCGCTACGAAAAATTTAAGGCCACCCAGAAGAAATAGCTGCGCTTTCCGATATTATCGATGCCCATGCGTCCGCATAAGACACATGGGCATTGTTGTAAGCGGATGACCAAACGCCGAAAAACCAAACACGGAAGTAGCCATGTTCAAAAAACTTGAAGAGGTCGAAAAACGATTCGAGGATGTGACTGCAAAGCTCTCCGATCCATCCGTCATAGCCAATCAGAAAAATTTCCAGTCGCTCGCAAAGGAGCGCTCAGATATCATCGAACTGGTAGAAAATTACCGCGTGTACAAATCTTCATTGAAGGAGCTCGAGGAGAACAGGGAGATATCACAATCGGAAAGCGACCCTGAACTCAGAAAGATGGCTACCGATGAGGTGCTGCTGCTCGAATCTAAAATTGCAGGGCTGGAAGAACGCCTGAAATTGTTGCTCCTGCCGAAAGATCCCAACGACGACAGGAACATCCTCCTCGAAATCCGCGCCGGCACCGGAGGGGAAGAGGCCGCCCTTTTCGCAACCGACCTTTTCAGGATGTACCAGAGGTACGCCGAACAGAAAAACTGGCGGGTGGAAATCATGAGCGAAAGCTCCACCGGGCGCGGAGGCATCAAGGAGATCATAGCCATGATCTCCGGCGATAAGGTCTACAGCGAACTCAAGTACGAAAGCGGGGTCCACAGGGTGCAGAGAGTTCCCGAAACTGAGGCCTCCGGACGAATACATACCTCGGCCTGCACCGTAGCAGTGCTCCCTGAGGCGGAGGACGTTGATATATCGATCGATGAAAGGGATTTGCGAATAGACATATACAGGTCCTCCGGCCCGGGAGGACAGGGGGTCAACACCACCGACTCGGCAGTGCGCATAACCCACATGCCGACCGGACTCGTCGTCGCCTGTCAGGATGAAAGAAGCCAGCACAAGAACAGAGCACGCGCGATGAAAATCCTCAAAACCAGACTGTTGGACATGGAGCAGCAAAGACAGGACGATGAAAGATCGGCAACAAGAAAATCGATGATAGGCAGTGGAGATAGGTCGGAAAAAATCCGCACATACAATTTCCCGCAAAACCGCCTAAGCGACCACCGCATCGGCCTGACCCTGCACAATCTCTCAACGATCATGGAGGGAAATCTGGCAGATGTAATCACTCCCCTGAGAACGCACTACCAGGCTGAAGCGCTAAAAGGGAAAAGATAGAGATGAAAATAGCGGAGGCCATCTCAGTCGCGAATGATGAACTCGTAAAGAGCGGATCGCCGTCGGCGCGACTGGATGCCGAGGTGCTGCTTTCCCACGCGCTGAAAAAGAGCAGGCCATTCCTTTACCTGGACAGAAATCAGGAAATCGAGAATGCGCAGTACGAAAGCTTCATATCGTATATTTCGAGGAGATCGAAAGGCGAGCCGATAGCCTACATCACAGGAGAAAAAGAATTCTGGTCGCTGCCGGTCAAGGTAACCAGAGACGTCCTGATTCCGCGCCCTGAAACGGAACTGGTGGTAGAAATGGCGCTCTCCATGCTTCCGGATCGCAATGGACGTTTCCATATGTGCGACATCTGCACCGGAAGCGGCAACATCCCAATGGCGATACTGCACGAACGCCCGCAGTCCACGGCCGTGGTGAGCGACATATCATCGAAGGCCATCATGGTAGCAAAGGAAAATCTCGCCCGCGCACAAGGCCGCGTAACCTTCCTCGAGGGTGATCTACTTGGCCCTGCAAAAGAGTTCGCTCCGTTCGACCTCATAACGGCAAACCCGCCTTACATAAGCACCAGGGACGCTGCACTCATCTCAAAAGAGGTCGCGAAATTCGAGCCTCACGAGGCGCTTTTCGCCGGGGAGCTGGGTCTTGATTTCATAAAAAGAATCGTGGAGGATGCCCCCGACCTCATGAACGAAGGGGGCGCACTCATAATTGAAATCGGATTCGGCCAGGGGGAGGTGGTCCGTTCCATGCTGACTAGGAGTCGCCATCTGCATGAAATTGAGATGGTGAAGGACCTGGCAGGAATCGAAAGGGTCGCAAAGGCGGTCAAATGCAAAAACTGATAATCGAGGGAAACGGCCCTCTCAGGGGAAAAATTTCCGTAAGCGGATCGAAAAATGCGGCGCTGCCAATAATGGCCTCATCCCTTTTGGCCGACGGAGAGCATACGATATCGGGCGTCCCACAACTTCGTGATATCACTACTATGTCACGTCTGCTCGAACATATCGGATCAAAGGTTAAGGGCTCGGGAGAAATTTCGATATCCACGGGCAACATAAATCTAGGCGACGCTCCGTATGATCTGGTCAAAACCATGAGAGCCTCAGTTCTGGTAATGGGCCCCCTCGTGGGAAGAATGAGGTACGCCAAGGTCTCCCTCCCGGGAGGCTGCGCGATAGGAGCAAGACCCATCGACCAACACCTCAAGGCCCTGGAAGCCATGGGCGCAAGGATAAAACTCAGTGAAGGATACGTCGAAATCTCTGCCAAGAATCTGCATGGCACAGACTTCTCGTTCGATCTGGTCACAGTCACCGGCACTGAAAACGTAATGATGGCCGCCGTGCTCGCGAAGGGCTGCACCGTACTTCGAAACGCCGCGAGGGAACCGGAGATCGTAGATCTGGCGGCTCATCTTTCATCGATGGGAGCGGAAATCTCGGGCGCCGGAACCGACTGTATCACGATACACGGAGTTTCAGAATTAAGGCCGCATCCGCACAAGATCATCCCTGACAGGATAGAAGCCGGCACGCTTCTGATGGCGGCAGGCATCACCGCCGGAGACCTCGAGATACAAAACTTTCCCTCTTCGATGCTGGGAACTGTGGTCACAAAGCTTCGCTCCGCAGGTATGGATATAGAAATTCATAACGACACGGCGCGCGCACGCTCCGCAGCCCCAATAAAAAGCGTGGATCTCACTACCTCCCCCTACCCAGGCTTTCCAACAGATCTGCAGGCACAGTTCATGGCGATGATGTGTCTGGGCGACAATGTCAGCATAATATCCGAGACGATATTCGAAAACAGATTCATGCACGTCCCCGAACTTTCTAGAATGGGAGCCGACATAACGGTCGACGGAGGCAAGGCGATAGTTCGCGGGGTATCCAGGTTAAAAGGGGCCCCGGTAATGGCGACGGATCTCCGGGCAAGCGCCTCGCTCGTGCTGGCAGCTCTTGCGTCCGATGGGATCACTGAGATAGACAGGATCTATCACCTTGATCGCGGCTACGAACACATTGAAAAAAAGCTACGCGCGGTCGGTGCCAAGATTTCCAGGACCGAGGAATGAGCGACACAAAAGGCTTTTCATCTCTGCCGCCCTCCGTTATCATACGATCCGTTTCGAAACAGAATCACACAGAAACCCGGGGGAGATATGATTCTGATTCCGCAAATATACCTCAAAAACGGAAAAACGGTTAAACCTGAGGGCTCGACGTCGCAGGCGTTCAAGGAAGACCCATTCGAAACAGCAAAGTTCTTTCGAGAAATGGGGGCGGAGGGACTTCTCTTGATGGACTTAAACCCCACGCCCCTCGGAAAAAATCCAAACTTCGATCAGATAAAACGCATCCGCTCAGAGCTGAAAATGGCCACATATGTCAGCGGGGGATTCAAGACGGCAAAAGAAGTCGACGAGCTCGTGCACGTCGGTGCGGAGATGGTGATACTCGGCAGCACAGCTTATCAAAAACCGGATTTCCTTGAGGATCTCTGCAAACTTTTCCCCGGCAAGATTGCAACCAGGCTGGATGTGAGAGGCGGCAACGTGACCATCCCCGGCTACACGGTCTCGACCAACAAAACCGCGCTCGATTACGCCGAAGCGTTCGCGAATACGGGAGTCCGCTATATTTTCTATTCCAATCTGTCGCAGTCAGGTGCGCTTGACGACAACAGCATCAAGGGACTGGAACTTTTCTGCAAGCAGGCAAGAACGAGAGTCATCTGCACATCTGAAGTTTCAAATCTTAACGAAGTCGAGAAGATTCTGACGATCGACGCGGCAAGGCTCGAAGGGTTGGTGCTCTGCAAATCTCTGTATGATGATCGCATCGACTTCAGAGGGGCGATAGCCGTCGCCAACGACATATCGATATCGAAAGAACGCGACAGCACCCTAACCGAATTCTAGGAGGGAAAATGGCTGGCGACTGCATATTCTGCAAAATAATATCCGGGGAAATCCCTACGAAAAAGATAATCGACGACGGCGAAATCATAGCATTCAACGATATAAATCCAGCCGCTCCCACCCACATCCTGATAATACCCAAAAAACACATCCCCACAATCAACGATATACCGGAAGCAGATGCCGGCCTCATTGGAAATATGTTTATAGCGGCGAAGAGTCTCGCCAAGGAAGCGGGGATCGAAAAGAGCGGATATCGCACGATAATAAACTGTCTTTCTGACGGAGGGCAGGAGGTATTTCACCTTCACCTTCATCTTCTTGGCGGGAGAAAGATGGGAAAGATGGGATAACACATCACCCCTTCAAAAGCTTCATCGACGCCAGCACGACTCCAATAAGGGCCAATGCGAACAAACTGCTGTAGAAAAAGACCGTAAACCACTTGAACTTTCCAGGACGCGAAATATTTCCCCAATGCCACCACGGCACAAACCTGTAAGGGATATCCTCAGGTTCCGGATCCCTATCGAACATCATTCCAAAACCAAACTTCCTGCCGCGTTCACGGAGTTTCTTCGCCTTTTCCTTGAGCTGCGAATCCAGGGTCAGCCCGAGCTCTTTGGCAGCGCGCTCCTCTGCCTTGCCCCCCATAAATTTCCCGTCTGCGGCCTTCTGGACGTATTCGTATTCCTTCCTCTTCGAGGCAGCCAGGGCCAGGTACATCAGCTCCTCACCCGTCATGTCGCCGACCTCCGATCCTGAAATAGTTATGCCGGGTCTGGCCCCCCTTAGCTTTGCAAAAATCTCCGCGAGGATGGAAAATCTGACGAATTTTTCCGTTCCTCCCCCTTTCAGCCTCATATCCCCTATGAAGATTCCTTTGTCTCCCTTTCCGATAACGCCCCTCAAAAGGAAATTCTTAATCTCAGCGGCATCGATGGATTTTCTTACCGTGCGATGCATGAACTGCTCGAAGAAGGCCTTCCACTGCGCTTCAGTCTTCGTCAGAAATGTCGGTTCTCCGGCCTTTCCCTGAGATGCTATCTCGCGCCCGCCCTCGAACCTTTCAACCACCATGCGCTCAAAGGCCGAAAGGAGCTTGTCAACTCTAGAGGCGGCGGCCCTGTTTTCAAGTCCGCCGCGCGATGCGTCCCTCAAAGAGTCGACCCTAGAAGCGCTATCCTTACCCTTCAAGAGATCCTTGCCTTCTTTTACCTCGTTTTTTTCCTCGTTCTTCCTGCTCCTTATAACCTCTTCAGCAGCCTTGGCTTCGTTTCCCTTAGCGGATTCGGCCTCCTTGTCGCGTTTATCCACCACCACTTGACCGTTGCTCAAACGAAACTGCTGGTATGCCTGAGCTCCTTTCAGGGTCTGCACGATCCTTTGAAAGAATGGAAGCGCCTGTCTCACCTGGAATGCGTTGGCCCGCAGCGCCTGCGCAAGCTCCAGCTCCGCACGCTCGATCTGTTCCCTGGGCGCGCCCTGCTCGACGAGCTTTACCCAACTCTCTATCCTTTGCTGGGTATCGATATCAGCCCTGTTCGAACCGCCCTTACCGCCCCCTATAGTTTCGCCAGCTGGGAACACAAGACCTCCAATCCGTGCAGATCATTATATTGGCATGATCATAAAATCTCAACCTGATTAGAGAGATAATCCTTCATCCGGAACGTATAAGGCACATTGGCAGGTTTTAAAACCGGCTATTCTTGACACCGCAGCGGTCGAAACGTAAAAATGCGCATAAAATGTCATTCGATCTGGAAAAGCTCGCAGATGAGGGGTCAAAAAGCTCTGGCACCTGCATAGAAGGTTTTCGAGGCTCCTCAAAGGGGCTTTTTCTCGCTGAGCTGGCGAAGAAAAATCCAAACTCCCAGATATTGGCGATCACCCGATCCGACGAATCGGCCCTGACTCTAGCCGATGACTGCAAATTCTTCATGCGAATTTCGGAAAAGAGCCGCGTGAGGATCTACCCTTCCAGCGAAATCACTCCATATTCTAGAATATCCCCCGAACCGGAGCTCTGGGCCGAAAGAATAGCCGTTCAAAGTTCGCTGCTATCGAAGGAACCCGCGATAGTGATCGCTTCCTCGGATGCAATAATTCGCCGGATCCCGCCAAAGAGCTTCATCGAACGAGGAAGCTTCCTGATAGAGAATGGAAAGCCTCTGAACTTCGATGCTCTGCTGAAATATCTTTCCGACTTCGGATACGACGATGTGGGGCTGGTCGAAGAGATGGGATGTTTTGCAAAGAGAGGCGGCATAATTGACGTATGGTCCCCGACTTTGAATGAGCCGCTCAGGATCGAACTCGATTCCGACATAGTGATATCGATCAGACCGTTTAACCCGGCCAGCCAGCGTTCCAAAGGAAGCTCAGAAACATTAAAATTCGCAGAACTTCTTCCAGTCAGCGAGATCCCGTTCGATGAAAAATCCAGGAGCCTTGCCGCGCACAGGGTGCGCGACCGCTCCGACACGCCCCTGACACCCGGAGAAAAACGCGCACTCATAGAGTCCATCCACGAAGGAATAGCGTTTTCAGGAATAGAAAATCTCACCCCTCTCTTTCACAAGGAGACCGCCACCGTATTCGATTATCTTGCTGCAGACGCGAAGGTGGTGATCTTCGACAGCGGAGAGGTTGAATCCTCCATCGAAGCTTTTTCAAAAAACGTATCCGAGCTGTATCATGAAAGCCTGAGTTCAGAAAGGATAGTCGCCCCGGAAGAAATCCTCATCAACTCGGAAGATTTTTTCAAAAACGCCTGGCGTTTTTCATCGATTTTCACCGGATCTTTCGAAGAAGGAGTCGGAGAGGAGGCACCTCTCATCGCAGCCATCGAAGGAAACGCCGATATAAGGCCTATGATAGCCGGGCACAAGTCGGGGCAGTATATGCTCTCCCCTCTCGTCGCCCTGATACGCGACTGGCAAAAAAAAGGTTGGCAGGTCGTGCTCAATTGCCATACCGCCATACAGGCGCAGCGCCTCGGCGATCTTTTTCACACGCACGGCGTGGAGATGGTAAATTTCGAATCCAGCTTCGACACCCTGAAAGATGTGGAAACATCCTTTGTGAAAATTATGATCGGACGCCTTTCATCGGGTTTCCGATGGCCTGACGAAAAGATAGCGATAGTGACCGACGAGGAAATTTTCGGTGAAAAAATTTCGAAAAAACCCCACACGGCTAGAGCCAGCGAGCCCTTTACATCCTTTGCCGAAATAGCCGACGGTGATCTCATAGTCCACGAACAGCACGGCATAGGAAGATATCGTGGTTTGGTCAACCTGACGATAGAGGAAAAGCGCGGCGATTACATGCTGCTCGAATATCTCGGCTCCGACAAACTCTATCTTCCGGTTTACAGGCTGAACCTCGTTGGCAAATACATAGGCTCAGGAAGCGACGCTCCGATGCTCGACAAGCTCGGCGGCATAAGATGGAGCAATGTGCAGGCCAAGGCCCGCCGCGAAGTGGGGCTGATAGCGCGCGAATTGCTCAAGACCTACGCCGAAAGAAAACTCCGACCGGGATTTTCCTTTCCTGAAGGTGGGTCCGACTTCAACGAATTCTGCGCCGCATTTCCATACGATGAAACTCCAGATCAGACCAAAACCATCGAAGATGTCATGCGCGATATGGGAGAAAATAAACCATCCGACCGCCTGATATGCGGAGATGTTGGGTACGGAAAAACAGAGGTGGCGATGAGGGCAGCATATCGCGCTATAGCCGCCGACAAACAGGTTGCCATACTCGTTCCGACGACAGTTTTAGCGCTCCAGCATTATGAAAATTTCCTGAAGCGCTTCGCCGGCACTCCAGCCTCAATAGGGATGCTCTCCCGCTTTCGCAGCAAAACGGATATCAAAAATACGCTGGAAAAACTAAAAACCGGTGCGATCGACATAGCGATAGGAACGCACAGGATCCTACAGGATGACGTTCGTTTCAAGAACCTAGGTCTCCTCATAATCGACGAGGAACACAGATTTGGCGTGAAGCATAAAGAAAGAATCAAACAGATGAAATCCACGGTCGATGTCTTTTCCATGACGGCCACCCCGATTCCCAGGACGCTCAACATGTCGCTCATGGGAATCCGCGACATAAGCGTGATCAATACTCCGCCGGTGGACAGACAGGCGGTAGCAACTTACGTCACCCGCTTCGACGAGGCAGTGATTCGTCAGGCTATACTGAAAGAGCTTGCACGCGGCGGACAGATCTTTTTCGTGCATAACAGAGTTGAAACAATCGGATCGATGTTCGACAGGCTGAAAGGAATCATCCCGGAGGCTAAGATACTGCTCGGGCATGGCAAGATGCGCGAAGGAGCTCTCGAAAAGGTGATGATAGATTTTTTGGGAAAACGCGCCGACGTGCTTTTGTGCACGACGATAATCGAATCAGGTCTCGACATCCCGAACGCGAACACCATAATAGTGGACAGGGCCGACACCTTCGGCCTGGCCCAATTGTACCAGCTCCGTGGCAGAGTCGGGCGTTCAAATATCAAAGCGTTCGCCTATCTCCTGACGCCTGACTCGAAGGAGATCACCCCCATAGCAAAAAAAAGGCTCTCCGTACTCAAACGATTCACCGAACTCGGCAGCGGATTTCAGATAGCGATGCACGACCTGGAGTTCAGGGGGGCCGGCAACATCCTCGGCAGCGCGCAGTCCGGCCATATAAACGCGATCGGATACGAGCTCTATGTAAAACTTCTCGACAGAACGGTAAGAAAACTCAAGGGTGCGGCCGTCGAGGAAGAGATCAACCCGGAGCTAAACCTCAAGGTAAGCGCATTCCTCCCGGAGGACTACGTGCCGGACACCTCCGCCAGAGTAGAACTCTACAGGCGACTTGCCAGCCGCGAAGAAACCGCGGATCTCGAAGCCATGGCCGGGGAAATTTCCGACCGCTTCGGCACCCTGCCGAAGGAAGCGATCAATCTTCTCTCCATGATGGAAATAAAGATCATGGCCACCAAGCTCAAGATACGCCAGATCAATTTCGACGGAACCCAGTTTTCCTGCCAGTTCGACCAATCCACCCCCATTGACATAGAAAAGTTGCTGAAGGAACTGTCATCCGGCAAGGTCGGCTACAGGATCTACCCCCCGGACAAGCTTTTGATCGTAGCAGGTAACGTAGAGGGAGATGAAGAGGTGCTTTCGGCCGCGAAAAACTCCTTGAGCGCTCTATTTTCCTATGTTAGCCACTAGCCCCATGCGCACAAAATCGATCTTGCCTGTCGTAATACTCATCCTGGCCGCCGCACTTGGATGCTCCGAAAAACCGGCCGAAAAAATCGTCGCCACGGTGGGATCGATGACTATCGGAGAATCGCGCCTGCGCGAGGAGATAGCATTCGAAGGCTCCAAATACGATCCCGAAATGATCTCGACCAAGGTGAATTTCGAACAACTGAAGGCTCAGGCATTGGAGAAGCTGATTCAAGAGGCCATGCTCTTAAATGAGGCGATAAAACTCGACATATCGGCAACATCCGATGAACTGAAAAAAGAGGAATCCTTGCAAAGGGGTTCACTCACAGATGACGAGATAAGTGAAGCCCTCAAGGAAAAAGGTCTGAACATAGATCGTTGGAGGGAGATACAGAAAAAAAGGATAATCATGACTAAGCTGATCCAGAGCGAAGTTCTGGACAAGGTCCCCGTCTTGGACGCCGATATCGAGAGTTACTACAACGATAATATACATCAGTTCAGCCTACCGACGCATTTTCATGCCAAACAGATCATCGTCGATAGCCGCGAACTCGCGGAGGAGATATTGGCGAAGCTTAAGAAGGGGGGGGATTTCGCTGAGCTGGCGAAAAAACACTCCTTAAGCCCCGATGGAAAGAACGGCGGCGACCTCGGGTTCTTCAACGCCCAGAGCTATCCACCGGTATTTTCCGAAATATGCCACAAGCTGAAGCCCGGGGAGATAAGCGACGTAGTGGAAACCGACTATGGATACCAGATATTCCAACTGATCGATTCGCGCCCGGCAAGGCAGGAGAGCCTCTCTGAAGCCAAGCCCTACATAAAGAACCTGCTCGCGGAAGAAAAATCCGCCGACATATTCAAAAAGTGGTTTGACGATTTGAGAGCCAAGACGGAGATATCTGTGAACGAAAAAGCACTTGCGGAGGTACTTCTTGAAGAGAAAAAATAAATTCGCGTGCGCGCTGATCCTAGTGACGCTTTTTGCCGCAGCATCAGCCTCGGCAGGAATGGAATCCGGAAAAAGCACCGGCGGCAAACGCATCAGCGGAATAGCAGCCATAGTCAACGACAACATCGTAACCGAGACCGAGGTAGAAAAGGCGATCAGGATGTTGAAGGGCCCAGCCCTGGTAGGCGATTCTGACGCCAGGCGAGATGTCATAAACAGACTCGTCGACGACATGCTCTTCGATCAGCTCGTCTCCGCCGCGAAGATAGAGATCTCCGACGACGATCTCGCGCGCGCCATCGCAGGCATCCTGCAGGAAAACAGAATCTCGCTCGACCAACTCAGAAATGAACTCGCTGGAAAGGGGATGACTTACGACGATTACAAAGCTAGCATCTCCAAGGAGATCAGGAGGGTCAAGTACGTAAACCAGGTGATAGGACCACAGGTCAAGATAACCGACCAGGACCTCCGCGACTACTACCAGAAAAATCAGGAGCAGTTCCGCGGAACGCACAGCGCGCATATCGCTGAGATAGTTCTGCCGCTGGATGAAATCACCTCACAGGCGGAATTCAATTCCCTGCGCGATCTTGCGCTTTCAATATCGTCGAAAGGCAAAAAAGGAGGGGCCTTCGAACAGCTCGCCCAAAAGCATTCCAAGGGGCCCAATCCGGAAAAAGGCGGAGACCTGGGAATGATCGATCTTTCAACTCTTCCTGCGGAAGTCTCTTCGACGGTCAGGAGGATGAAGATAGGTGACGTGTCGAGCCCAATACTGTCGGGCAACGCCATAGTCGTAGTGAAACTCATCTCGCTGCCTGAAATTTCCGCCGCGGATTTCGACAGGCTGCGCGACAAGATCTACGAAGCGCTCTACGATGCAAAGATAGACGAGACGATGGCAAGCTATCTCGCAAAGGAGAGGCAGAAGGCATTCATCGAAATCAGATGATTTCTTCCGCCATTCGCACACCAATATGAACGACCTTATAGGAATATCGACCGGCGATCCGGAAGGCATAGGCCCTGAAATAACGGCCGCGGCCCTGCTGGAACTTCCTCGCGAGATCTCGTCGAAGATCGTCCTCTTTGGAAAAAAATCCATTTTCGAAAAAGCATTCGACCTCATAGGCACAAAAATTCCCCGGGAAGTAGAAGTGCATGAATGCGTTGGAAAGGCGCTTAAGGACGCAGGCAGCATCGCACTGGCAGCGCTGGAATCCGCAGTTGATAGCGCCCTTTCAGGAAAAATCTCCGCACTGGTTACAGCTCCTGTCAACAAAGGCAGAGTAATCAGGATCGACCCGGGCTTCATCGGCCATACTGAATATCTCGCAAAACGCTGCGGCGTAAAAAACGCTACCATGATGTTCATCTCCGACCATGAAGAGAAGATGCGGATGTCTCTTGTCACAACCCACCTTCCGCTTTCGAAAGTTGCCGAAGAAATCGCTGCTGAAAAAATTCTAAAGACAATATCAATGACCTCATCAGCGGTTTCGAAGATGGATGGAATCGCCACGCCAAAAATTGCGGTGTGCTCCCTCAATCCCCACGCCGGAGAATGCGGGCATTTCGGCAGTGATGAAGCGGAAAAAATAGCCCCGGCGATCGCCATGGCAAATGCAGGGGGTATGGATTGCAGCGGCCCCCACCCGGCCGACGCCATCTTCTCCCCCCTTTCACGAGTAAAATTCGACGCGGCAGTAGCTATGTACCACGACCAGGGAATGATCCCCGCAAAGATTCTCTCAAAGGGAAGATGCATCAACGTGACCCTCGGCCTCCCCTTCTTCAGGACATCCCCTGGACATGGCAGCGCAGATGACATAGCCTGGACAGGATCTGCGGACAAAACGCCTATGTTGGACGCGATAATCGCCGCCCACAAACTTTCCCGAACTGACAAAAACACGGAGGATTAAATGGCTATCAAGTTTGGTACCGACGGCTGGAGAGCAGTGGTAGACAAGGATTTCATACCCGAAAACATAAAGAAGGTTGCGCAGGCCTTCGCAGACCTGTATCCCGAGGTCGAAAATACCGGCAAACCTATAGCGATCGGATACGACAAGCGCAACCAGAGCCCGGAGGCTGCGCGGCTGGTCGCCGAGGTCCTTCTCGGAAACGGAATCAAGGTCATATTCAGCGACGATTTCTGCCCTACCCCGGCCGTCTCCTGGTACGTTAAAAACAGGGGCCTTACCGCTGGCATAATGGTGACGGCAAGCCATAATCCTCCAGCCTGGAACGGAATAAAATTCAAGGAAAGCTACGGCGGAGCGGCATCTGGAGAATACTGCACCCCTATAGAGGAGATGATTCTTAAAAACGACCAGATCGGCAGAAAGCCCAAGATGAAATCTATAAGGGGCAACCCCGACTTCTCCGAGTTCAGCCCATTCGGCGAATACATGAATTCCTTCAGACAATTCGTCGATATCGAAAAAATCAAGAAGAGCGGCTTCAAAATAATGTTCGATCCGCTCTACGGGTCCGGCGGCGGGTACATGACGAAGCTTTTAGGCAGCATGATCACCGAAATCCACGGTGAAAGGGACGTAAAATTCGGCGGGCTGAATCCCGAGCCGATCCCGCCGCATGCAAACGAGCTTATGGAGCGCGTGAAAGCCGGAGATTTCTCCTGCGGCATACTCACAGACGGAGACGCAGACAGGGCCGGAGCAGTGGATGAAAACGGAAACTTCATCACGACGCACGAATTGTTTTCCCTACTCATACGCCACGTCGTCGAAAACAAAGGCTGGAAGGGAAAGATAATCAAATCGATATCCACCACCCAGATGATCGACAGGCTCGCAAAAAAATACGGCTTCGAAATAGGGATCACTCCGGTCGGATTCAAATACATAAGCCCTGCGATGAAGGACCCTTCGGTTCTCATCGGCGGCGAGGAGAGCGGAGGCTTCGGATTCCCGCGCCACATCCCGGAACGCGACGGAGTTTTTTCCGACCTCCTGCTACTTGAATACATGGCCAATGACAACAAGACCCTTGGCGAACTCGTCTATGATCTGCAGAAAAAATTCGGCCCGACCAAATACAGGAGGATGGACCACCACCTCGACCAGGACACCATCCAGAGGGTCAGGGAGAAGATGAACACGCTCGACATACCGTCAGTGTGCGGTAAAAAACTCGTTCACCATGAGACTATGGACGGACACCATTTTCTGTTTGATGACGATTCCTGGCTTCTCTTCAGGGCATCTGGAACGGAGCCCTTGATACGAATCTACGCCGAGGCGCCCAGCATGGACCAGGTGGAAGAGATGCTCGCTGAAGGCAAAAAGAGAGTGGGGCTCTAGAGGCGGGGCTGATGCCATACGAAGAAATAATCGTCCGCGGCGCGCGGACGCACAATCTGAAAAACATCGACATAACGATTCCGAAAAATAAGCTCGTAGTCATAACCGGGCTCTCGGGTTCGGGAAAGTCGTCGCTCGCTTTCGACACGATCTACGCCGAGGGGCAGCGAAGATACGTGGAATCTCTGTCGGCTTATGCCAGGCAGTTCCTGACGCAGATGGATAAGCCCGACGTCGACTCGATAGAAGGGCTCTCCCCCGCAATATCCATAGAACAGAGAAATGCCAGCAAAAACCCCCGCTCGACCGTCGGCACATCTACGGAGATATACGACTATCTGCGGCTTCTCTTCGCCCGCGTGGGGAAGCCCCACTGTCCTTCCTGCAAAAGGCCCATCTCGGGGCAGACTATATCGCAGATGGTGGACCACATACTCGGAATGCCGGAGGGAACGAAGTTCGCGATCCTGTCCCCTATCATCTCGGGCAGGAAGGGCGAGCACGCAAAGGAACTCGCCTCGCTCGCAAAACAGGGGTTCATAAGGGCGAGAATAGACGGCGAAACCGTCGAGCTCTCCGATTCTCCGAAACTCGACAAGAAGAAAAAACACGACATCGACCTGTTCGTCGACAGGCTCGAGGTCAAGCCCTCCATCAAATCGCGGCTCGCCGACTCGCTTGAGACGGCGCTCAAGTTCGGAAACGGAATCGTCCGCATCCTGCACGGAAAAGAGGAAACTCTGCTCTCCGAAAAAAATTCCTGCGCGTACTGCGACGTCAGCATGCCGGAGATAACGCCCCAGCTGTTCAGCTTCAACAGTCCCAAGGGTGCGTGTCCGGACTGCGACGGCCTCGGCAGCCGGAGATATTTCGACCCGGACCTCATCGTTCCGAACAGGAACCTGTCTCTGCGCGACGAGGCGGTCCTGCCCTGGCAGAGGATGAAAGCCACCGACAGAATCGAGCTGGCTTCGGCCCTTGCGCGCCATTACGGATTCGACATATACACCCCCTTCGGAGAGCTCCCGGAAAAAGTTCAGGAAGTCATATTTCACGGCTCGGGCGATGAAAAAATAAAGTTCTCCTACGACACCGGCGACGACAAAAAACACGTCTTCAAGGCCCCCTTCGAAGGGGTCATACCGTCGCTGGAAAAAAAGCTTCGCGAAGCGGCGACCCTATCCGCGCAGGAATACGCGGAACAGTTCATGAACATGAGGCACTGCCCCACCTGCAACGGAACCCGCCTCAGAAAAGAGGCCCTCTCCGTTCTTTTCGACGGCAGGAACATCAGCGAAGTCGTCGCGATGCCGGTCGGCGAATGCGCAAAATTTTTCCGGTCCGTGCGCCTCGGGAAAAAGGACGCTGAAATAGCCAAAAAGCTCATGAGCGAGATCATCGAGCGCCTCTCATTCCTCATAGACGTCGGGCTCGACTACATCACGCTGGAGCGTTCGAGCATGACCCTCGCCGGCGGAGAGGATCAGCGCATACGCCTGGCGACGCAGATAGGCTCGGCGCTCACGGGAGTTCTCTACGTTCTCGACGAGCCGTCCATCGGCCTCCACCAGAGGGACAACGACAGGCTGATCTCCACGCTCAAAAAACTCCGGGACATAGGCAACACGGTTCTCGTCGTGGAGCACGACCGGGACATGATGCTCGAAGCCGACCATATAATCGACATGGGCCCCGGCGCGGGGATGAACGGCGGGAAAATAATCGCCACGGGCTCTCCGGCCATGGTGATGAAAAATCCAAAATCTCTCACAGGGCAGTACCTGGCCGGCAAGATATCCCTTGAAAACCGCGGCGCGCGAAGATCCCCTTCCGAAGCGGCCATAAAGATCACCGGCGCGAAGGAACACAACCTGAAAAACGTAGACGTAAAAATTCCTCTCGGACTTTTTACGGCGGTCACCGGCGTATCCGGCTCGGGCAAATCGACGCTTATAAACGACACCCTGTATGCGGGGCTCATGCAGAGAATATTCAAGTCCAAGATGCCCGCGGGGGCCGTCGATGAAATAACCGGCCACCAGCAGATAGCCCGCGTCATCAACATAGATCAAACCCCAATCGGGCGCACTCCGAGGTCGAATCCGGCCACTTACACTGGGATTTTCACCCACATCCGCGACCTTTACGCGGAGCTGCCCGACTCCAAATCCAGGGGATACAAGCCCGGGCGTTTTTCCTTCAACGTCAAAGGCGGAAGGTGCGAAGCCTGCGAAGGGGACGGCATCATCAAGATAGAGATGCACTTCCTTCCGGACGTCTATGTGGAATGCGAAGTCTGCCGGGGGATGCGCTTCAACAGGGAAACTCTCGAAGTGAAGTACAAGGGGGCGTCGATAGCCGACGTGCTTCGCATGACTATAAACCAGGCCCACTCCTTCTTCGAAAACATTCCGCAGATACGCCACAAGCTGGAAACCCTGATCGATGTCGGGCTCGGATACATCGAGCTCGGCCAGTCTGCGACGACTCTGTCCGGCGGAGAAGCCCAGCGCATAAAGTTATCAAGAGAACTATCGAAGCGCTCCTCCCCGATACAAGCCGAGGGAGGCGTCGGAAAAACTCTCTACATACTCGACGAGCCCACCACCGGACTTCATTTCGACGACGTGATGAAGCTGCTGGACGTGCTGGACAAACTCGTCGCCGCAGGCAACACGATCGTGGTGATAGAGCATAACCTTGACGTAATAAAGTTCGCGGATTACTGTATCGACTTGGGGCCTGCGGGGGGCGCTAGGGGAGGCGAAATAGTCGCCGTAGGCACTCCCGAGGAAATCGCGAAAAACCCCAGATCACACACAGGAAGATACCTCAGAGAGGTATTAGGAGAGTGACCATGAAAAATTCGAAGGCTCTCGCAGCACTCGCAGTTCTGGCAATTACTCTCGTATTTCCATTTTCACAGGCTGATGCCGAAAGCAGGCAGATTAGCGCCCAAGGCGTTCTTCTCGACGGAACGCCGATATCGATGACAATCATCGCCGATGAATCGATGCGGGAATCTGCGGAAAGCGCCGTCTCGGACGCCATCTCCAGGATATCCTCTGTCGACCTCCAGCTGTTCTCGGCAGACGGCATCCAGGACAAGATAAACTCGCTTGGCAAATCGCAAAAACTCGAACTTCCGTTTGAAATTTTCGACATGATATCCAAGTCTGTCGAACTCTCAGCCCTCACCAAGGGATGGTTCGACATCGCAGCCCCCTCAAAGAAGGAGATGTTCATAAATCGCGATTGGAGGCGTATCGTTCTCGATGACAGCTCCAGATCGATGTCTTTCAAAAGCGACGGGATGCAGCTCGATCTCTCTAAAATTTCCAAAGGTTACTATGCGGACATGGCGATCGGTGAAGCCTCGAAGGCCGGGTTCTCGGATGCCATGGTGGAAATCGGCTCCGTGCAGAGAAACATCGGACATGATATCTTCACTCCATGGAAAGTCGACATCGGTTTCGGCGGCACCTCCGGCAATTTCGCGCACAGGGCGGCCAGCTATAAAATCAGGAACATCGCCTCGGCGACGGTCGGCGAAAACAGCCTTGGCTCCGGCCTGATAGACGGCAGGAGCAAGCTCCCCGTCGCTCAGGGGAAGATGAGAAGCGTGACGATCCTCTCGCAAAGCGCGGTCAGGGCAACGGCCTATGCGCTTGCCGCTTACGCCGTGGGGCCAAAGTACGCAATGCACTTCGTCAACAGGCATCCCGACGCAAAAGTTATCATCGTGGACAAGTCGGGACAGATCGCCTCCTCCGAAGGGCTCAACACCGGATCGACAAACCTTGTAAATAGGTGGCAGACGGAAAACACAAACGATGGCGGACCGAATGACCTCAAGAAAAAGGAACAGGAAGAAAACAGCGATCTGTAGCACCATCCTGTTATCGATCACAGCCGCTGCGCTCTTTTTCCTCCCCGCTTCTGCCGGCGCGCAGAGCATCGAGGAATATCAGCGCCATGTTACGATAGGCGGCACCATGCCCGTCTCCCTGATCATCCTCGGCTATTCGCATGACAAGGCGCAGATAAACCAGCTGATCGACGTTGTCGTATCCAAGGCAAACCAGGCATATTACAACATGGACTGGAGAAATTCGCAGGGCGAGGTGTTCCGAGTCAATTCCCTTGCGGGCGCCGCTCCGGTTGAAGTTTCACCGGAGGTTTTCGCCGCATTTCAGGCCGCGAAGAAAATTTCGGAATGGTCGGGCGGCGCATTCGACATCACCTATTACAAGGGAAGCGGCAATTACAAGGATATCCGGCTTAACGACTCCAGCAAGAGCGTTCAGTTAAAGAGCAAGGGGATGGAGGTGCGCTTCGACGACCTCGCGCAGGGGCTTATCGCGGACATAATGATACGCTACATCTACCACGCCAACATGCACAACGCGATGGTGAAGGCGGGAAGCGTATTTCGGGGACTCGGCCAGGGGATGCACGGGCCGTGGAAAATCACGATGGAAGAGGACAGCGGGGCATTCGCAAGACATGCGCTGAACCTGGTGGTAAGCAACACCGGCATAGCGGCTATCAGCGCCAGCGAATTTCGCGGCGTTGCCATAATAGACCCGAGAAGCAAGTCCCCCACTTACGTTCAGTGCAAAGGGGCTGTCGTCGTGATGAGCGACGCGGCGCTGGCCCAGGGAATCGCGAGGGCCGCCTTCGTCCTCGGCCCTGAAAAAGGAATGGAGCTTCTAAGCAAGTACGCGAAAGGGGTAATCGTCGACAACAACGGGAAGTTCATCCGCTCGCCAGGGTTTTGAAGATGTTCAAAAACTACCTCGCCCTGCTTGAAAAGGCCGACTCCTTTTTCTCCAAAGTCTTCAATGAAAACCCTTCAAAGATGAACTGCTCCGAGGGATGTTCGAAGTGCTGCGTGGACGGCATCACCCTCCTGCGAATCGAACGCGACAGGATCATCTCGCATCTGAAAAACAGGGATGAGATGCCCGTCAAATCCAAAACCGGGGGATGCGCATTCCTCTCGAGCGAAGGGCGCTGCAAAATCTACGAGGTCCGCCCTCTGGTATGCAGGACCTGGGGGATCCCGATTATATATTCAGAAGGCGACCCCTCCGCCCTTTCAGAGAAAATGAGCAGAGGCGCCGTGGCAAGCGGAGGCTCGGTCGTGTGCTGCGACTTAAATTTTCAGGAAGAGTTCCGGAAAGGCGCGCTCGGAAAGGAAATTATAATGAACGGCGACAGGATCCTGGAAATTCTCGTGGCGGTAAACAGCATCTACTGCAACAAATTGTCGGCCGATTCGGCTAAGCGATTTCCGCTCAGGAATATAATCTAAAACGCTATTCACCTATGCACAAAAAAGGGCCGGTCGATCGACCGGCCCTCGGCGTTCCACAGATTGTAATCTTATTTCAGCCCTCTCCTTAGCACCGCCGGAACGAGCGAGATCATCATGAAAAGAATTCCCGCGATCCCCTGCCCGGCCTCTGTCGGCATAAGCGCGCAGGAACCTCCACCATAGCCCAGCATATTTTCTCCAACCTCGGCAGGGGTTTCCTTATCGACTGTGTCCACAAGTATGATCTCTTCGTCACTACCACTGTCGTCAGCGATATCGACAGGTTTACAAAAAGAACGCGTTGGATCTTCATCGCATAGCGCAATGCAAACAGCAGACAGTCGGTGATCTGTAACATGCGAATCTTGAATTCCAGCTGCCATCTCCTCACACTTTTCCAAATCCGTTTTCACCTGAACAATAAGAGTCGGCGTCCGATATTCTTCTTCTAAGAAAAAGGGTTTCGAATGGCCATCAAAAGTAGCCGTCAACTTAACACTAAAGTTTTGATCTACGTTGATTCTATTATGGGAAAGAAAAATCTTACACTCAATCGCAGGTAAGTCCGCAAGAGTGGTTACCCCACAGATAGGAAGAAAAGACTCAATTGAAAGGTCGGTGTTAAACGCTAAAGTAGCCTTAATTTCAAAATCACTTAGATAGTCTCGTGCTAGCTCATAATAATCACAATCACTAACTACCACTTGTTTTAGGAGCGGAAAACTCACAACGACATGCGACATTTCGCCTTTTAGAAATTTAACGTCATAATCCGCGGGGTCGTCGGGGACAACCTTGCATCCAACGGCTCCCAGCATGAAGACCATCACCGCCAGGATCAGAAGTCTATTTCTCATGATTTTATCCTCCGCCATCAGACTATGCATTTATCACGCCAGTTATACGACTAACCGGCCTACGCTGGTAACATATTGATTTAATTATATTAATCTTTAAGGAAATATTTACTGCGCAGATGGGATGCCTCATCTGGTGATGCCAACGCCCCCCACTTGATATCAAATCGGGGGGAGAGCTCTCCAGGTCGATTAAACCGGTTTTTTCTAGCTTCTAGCTAGTTTCTGTTTTTCCCAGTCACGGTCGTTGCTGGATCCCCGATAGAACCATTCGGGGATGACACCATGAATGTCATTCCCGCGGCACTAAGCCGCCGCTACCGCGGGGTTCCGACCGTTAACCAGTTACGAGTCACGAGTCACCAGTCACAAGTCACGGTACCCATAGTAGTTGACGAAAAAAGCGCGTCATTTTATACGCTCACCCTCACCTCGGAGGATCGAATGTCTAAAAAGGGCGGGCTCGTAATCGCGCTGGGCGGAAACGCAATCAGTAAGCCCGGGAAACACGGCACGATTCAGGATCAGTTCTACGCAACCTACGAAAGCATGGAACATATCGCCGAGCTCGTGAGCGACGGCTTCGACAGGCTGGTGGTGACCCATGGCAACGGCCCGCAGGTCGGAGCCTCTATCCTCAGAAGTGAAATAGCCGCAAAGTCCACCTACCCGCTCCCCATGGATATATGCGTCGCGGATACGCAGGGCGGAATGGGATATATGATTCAGCAGGTTCTAAAAAACACGCTCAAAAAACGCAAAATCTCAACGCCAGTGGCCACGATCGTCTCGCAGGCGCTGGTCGATTTAAATGACCCCGCCTTCGAAAACCCTACCAAGCCGATAGGAATGTTCTACACCGAGAAAGAGGCAAACGAACTGCGCGTCGGCCGCGGCTGGACGATGAAGGAGGATGCCGGCAGAGGTTTCAGGCGCGTCGTCCCAAGCCCGAAACCGATAAAGATACTCGAGGTCGATGTAATAAAAGCGCTATTCGACAAGGGATTCATAGTCATAGCGGGCGGCGGCGGCGGCGTTCCGATAGGGCTCAACCGCCAAGGCTTATATTACGGAATCGAGGCGGTGATCGACAAAGATCTCACAAGCGCCCTGATCGCAGCAGAAGTGGGGGCCGATACGCTAGTAATTCTCACCGCGGTTGAATTCGCCTACCTCGATTTCTTGGGCGAAAATAAGCGGGCCCTGACGGAGGTAAAGGTGGAAGAGATGCAGCGCTACCTCAACGCGGGTGAATTCCAGGCGGGCAGTATGAAGCCAAAGGTCGAAGCCGCATTGAATTTTTTGGAGGGGGGCGGCAAGAAGGCCATCATAACCTCGCTTTCAAATTGCCTGGCGGCCCTGCACGGCAGAACCGGGACGCATATAACAAAGTAAGAGTAACGATCGGGGATGACGGCCTCTAAACTATTCGGAACAATCGTCATTTACGCACCGTCCAAGACTCAATTATTTATTGACACGACAGCCAAAATCCGGCTAACGGCCCCTTGTTTGTTGAATAATCGGGAGGTACGTGATGCCGGAAATCGATGAACTCAGCTTTGAAAACCCGGAAACCTGTCCAAATTGCGGAAACTTCGTTGGACACGATTCTGTCTGCCCGAACTGCGGGGCGATGCTATACGACGAAGAGGAGGATCTCAACGTCTTTGATGAAGAGGAAAACACCTGAGCCCCTCCCCCGCAAAAATACCCGAAAAACAGGGAAAAACCGTTGATCTATAATGGGTTAAGTGCTACCGGCACAGAACCCAGTCGGGCTTTTTTGAATTGCGAGAGTGGCGGAATTTGGCAGACGCGCAAGATTCAGGATCTTGTGATCGTAAGATCTTAGGGGTTCGAGTCCCCTCTCTCGCACAAGATGTCTCTCAAAAGCATTTTTTCAGGCGCCGTAAATTTTCTCGGCAGAACTATTCGCCTCTTCAGGGGCTTCGCCGGAGCCGTCGTCGGGCTTTGCGCGGCCATCTTCATCCTGATGCTCGGCACGTATTTCTACTTCGCCAGCGGACTCCCGGATATCACATCGATAGACAGCTACACCCCCCCCGTGATCAGCGAGGTCTTCTCGGACGATGGCACGAGGATAGGAGAGTTCTGGGAGGAATGCCGCATATTCATCCCTTATGAAGATATCCCAAAAATGGTGGCGCTGGCATTCATCGACTCTGAAGATGCGAGATTCTTCGACCATAAAGGGGTGGATCTTCGTTCCATAGTCAGGGCATTTTTAGCGAACATCCGCGCAGGCGAGATCACTCAGGGCGGAAGCACGATCACCCAGCAGGTCACACGCGCGCTGCTCCTTTCAAGAGAACGAAAACTGGCCAGAAAGGTTAAGGAGGCGATACTGGCGACGAGGATCGAGCACTATCTCAGCAAGGAACAGATCCTCACCATATACCTGAACCAGATATACCTCGGGAACCGGTCTTACGGAGTAGCCGCCGCAGCGAGAAACTATTTCAGGAAGGAGCCAAAAGATCTCACGATCGGACAGATTGCGATGATCGCAGGGCTCCCTTCCGCTCCTAACACATTTTCCCCTCTCAATAATCCTGCGGAAGCCAGAAAGCGTCAGCTTCATGTCCTGGGCAGAATGGTGGATGAGGGACACATCACGAAGGATGAAGCAAATGCGGCAGCTCAGGAACATTTCGAAATATATGCCGCTGGCGTCGATAAATCTTTCAACGACAAGGACGCTGCCTATTTCGTAGAGCACGTGCGCAGAATAGTGAAGGAAATTTATGGGGATGATTTCCTCTACAGGAAGGGGCTCAAGATATACACTACCGTCAATATGCCGATGCAGCGCGCAGGTGCGACGGCGGTGAGAAAAGGAATAGAATCCCTGGACAGAAGACAGGGATGGAGGGGTCCGCTCGGCCACGTCGCCCCCGACGAGATGGATAAAAAGCTCGCCGAAATCGACAGGGAAAATGCGATCTCCACCACAGGCGAAATAATAAACTGGCCCCCTGAAAGCGACAGCGCTCAATATCTCGTCAGGCTGATACCGGGTGAGAGGTACAAGGCAATCGTCTCCTATCTGGAGGAGGACGCAATAATCCTTAGAGTCGGAAGATTCCCGGGAAGGATAGGAAAGAGCGCCTACTCGTGGGCGCGCCCGTTTTCGAACAGCTGGCTTGGAATGGACGAAGGCAATTACGTAAGCGATCCGTCGAGGATCGTAAAGCCCGGCGATATCATACTTGCCGAATATGTTGCAGGCAGCGAATTCAGGCTGGCGCAGATCCCTATGATCGAAAGCGCGCTTATGTCGATGGATCCGCACACCGGATACATAAAGGCGATGGTCGGCGGCTACGACTTCGAAAAGAGCGAGTTCAACAGGACGACCCAGGCGATGCGCCAGCCGGGATCCGCTTTCAAACCCTTCGTCTATGCTGCAGCGCTGGACAAGGGTTACACGATGAACACGACGATCATGGACCAGCCGGTGACCTACAACGTTGGCAGAAACCAGTTCTGGTCGCCCAAGAATTACGATGGCAAACACAAGGGTCCCACATCTTTTATGAACGCGCTCATGTTCTCGCGAAATATTCCAACGGTAAAAATCACATACGACATCGGCACGCACTATCTTACAGCATTCACCAGAAAGCTTGGAGTCACCACCCCGATTGAAAAATATCTCTCGATGGCGCTCGGTTCCAACGCTGTCTTTTTGAAGGACATAGTCCAGGCTTACTCCGTGTTCCCAAATATGGGGAAGATGGCCCCCGCCGTTGCCATAGTAAAAATCACGGACTTGAAGGGCGAGCTCTTGCAGTCCATCGGCCCCTCCCCGGCCGCTGACGCTGCGGCAGAAAAACCGGTCAAAGACAAAAAAGCCGCCCCCGACGAAGGGGAAAAGAAAATCAAGGTCGGAAGCGCAGAGATGGTTTTGCAGGAAACCGATCTAAACCCCGAGCTCTTTCGCGAGGGGCTTGCGACGATAGAACGAGACGCTCTCATACTGACCGACTTGGAGGTAAAAACTCTCTACGGAGAGCAGATTCCCCCGGGCCACGTCATAACGCCGCAAACCGCGTATCTTATGACCCAGATGCTAAAGGCCGTCGTCGACGGGGGAACGGGTTCGAGAATACGCGAACTCGGGAAGCCGGCCGGCGGAAAGACCGGTACCACCAACGATGAAACCGACACATGGTTCATAGGTTTCGTTCCGGATCTGATCGCGGGCGTATGGATAGGATTCGACGAGGTAAAACCCATCGGTAAGAAGGTCACGGGGGGCAGCATCGCAGCGCCGGTATTTTTGGATTTCATGAAAGAGGCAACGAAGGACATGGAAGCGAAGGATTTCGAAAAGCCCGAAGGTTTTCCGAGCGGCGACGTGGCGAACCTCGCCGGCGGCTCCGCCCTGTTCGGCTCAAGGCCTTCGCAGGACTTCGATGCGGCGAGCTCCGGCGCCGACCGCGCAGGGCGCTTCTTCGAAGAGGATCTCGAGAGCTGGGACGCCCCGATCGACGATCCGTCGACATTAGATTAGGTAACCTCTGAAAAATCAGCAAATTCAGGGCGCCTCTAAAAGCTGTGCGCTTGTCATCCCCGAATGACGAAAAGGTCGTCATCCCCGAGTGCTTTTATCGGGGATCCCGCAACAACCGTGACTGGTGGTAGACGGCTTTCATAAGATAGCTTTTAGAGGCGCTTATAGCTAGCTTTTCAGAGATTCCTTAGATCAAAAGAGCTTCAAACTATAAACCAAGGAGCCTACAAAACACTCTAGGATATTCCCTGCAAATCAAGACCTGATATTTGACTTCCGGATACGGCCGGTCACAGAAACGCGCCAACCTCTCCTCCAGAGGAACCCCGTCAAAACCACGGGGAATATAATAGCGATTAATGACGTTCTTTCGAGTTTCTTCAACGACTCCTGTAAAAAGCTATTCGGCTCTAACTTCGATGGTCTCTATCACATCTCCCATCCTGATCGCATCGACAATATCCTGCCCCTCCCTCACCTTGCCGAACACCGTGTACTGGCCATCGAGGAAAGGGGTGGGTTCCAAGGTTATATAGAACTGAGATCCGCTCGAACGCCTCTCGGGATTCACCTCATCGCCCGTGCGCGCCCAAGCCAGTGCCCCTTTCACATGTTTGTGAACCGGATTTATCTCCGCAGGAATCGTATAGCCGGGACCACCCGCACCCGTGCCGGTTGGGTCTCCGCCCTGGACGACGAATTCAGGAACAACCCTGTGGAAAGTCAGGCCGTCGTAAAATTTTCCATCGGCGAGATATTTGAAGTTGGTCACCGAAAGCGGAGCTTCCTTCGGAAACAGATCGCACACTATCTCGCCCTTGTTCGTCTTTATAAGTGCGATGTAGTTTTTATCTGCTTCCACTGTAGAAACTTTGGGTTCCACCCATGTCGTACCACTGGCCATCAATTCCTCCTTCTGCTGGTTATCCAATTGTTTTGTCTCATCGGCTGGAGCTTGTTTCCCTTTGCAACCCGCGAAGAGAAGGACCGCGGCCATGAGAACTAATAAAGTTTGTTTCATAGCATCTCCTTTTTATAATGCCGGTTGTACAACATAGTGCGACTGAAGACACTTGAGTCATACCTACATTTGCCACGACAAAACAAGGAAGATTTTTTACATTATCGGGGGACACAAACGGCCGTGACTGGTGAGGGCTGTCATCCCTTGTGCGACTGTATCTTGATTTGTACAATTTAGCGCTTCAGGGACACAAAAAAATCAATCGACAGCTTTTTTGATCTTTTCCACCGCATCGTTAACCGCGCTGCACACTGCCCGCGATGATATCGTAGCCCCTGTTATTGCCTCTATAACCCCGCCATCCTTGTTGACCGCTACAGGCGCCTGCTGCTCGTCGAACTGGGTCTGAAACCATGGCCTCAGTCCGCCTTCATCAGGACTAGTACCGGTAATCACGGTTCCCCAAGTCCTTTTAGAATCGAGCGCCTCTACCTTATCGCCAAGCCCTGGAGTTTCCTTCTGGTACAAAACCTTGACCCCCTTGATCACGAAATTGAGATCAACCCCTACCATAACCTGTAGTACGCTGGAATAACCTGAAGCGGCTCCGGTCGCTACATATCCAATTGCATATCCACCCTTCTTCGCAATCCTGAAGGAAAACTTCTCGCCGCCAATATCCTTTGTGACCTCCTCAAAGGAATCGGCATCCGGTATCACGATCTTTAAGGCCTCCTCAACGAGCGCCTTTTGCATCGCATCCTTCTTCGGCTTTGTGACCGAATAAAGTGCCGCAAGACTCGCAGCCGAGATAAGCGCCACGATTAGAAGCACGATCGGGAATTTCAACCACTCAGGCATCTTTTGAGACATGACCTTTGACTCCAAAGAAACGCGGGACGGTGAGTCTGTCTATCACCCACACCGCTGTGTTCATTATGAGTATCGAATAGCAAACCCCTTCCGGATATCCACCGTAGAGGCGTATCAGCGCAACTAAAATTCCGCACCCGACTCCAAAAATCGTCTGCCCCTTCCCTGTAAGGGGGCTTGTGACCATATCGGTAGCCATAAAAAAAGCGCCGAGCATCAGCCCGCCGGAGAACGCCTCCGCAGTTGATATTCTTACCAGATCTAACCACCCTCCTTGCAAAACGACGTCCTTCCACAGGAATATCGTTCCACCAGCGCCATCCGAAACAGGAAGAAACACGGTAAATATCATGACTGTGGCTATATAGCTGAGCGGCAGGCGCCAGTTCACATATCCTTTTACGATCAGAAAAATTCCGCCTGCGATAAGCGCAAGAGCGGAGGTCTCTCCGATAGAGCCGGGGATCCTTCCGATGAAAAGATCCATCAGCGAGTAGTGCGAAAAAATCGTAAGCGGCGCTTCTTTCAAAATGGCGCACGGAGTCGCCTTGGTTACCGCGTCGACCGTTATATTTCCAAATAAATAGTTGGAAAGTATCGGCCACTTCGTCATCACGATCTGCCCGGAGTAGGCGGCCAGAAGAAATGCGCGTCCGGCGAGCGCCGGATTCCATATGTTGAATCCAAGCCCGCCAAAAGCCTGTTTGGCTATCGCTATGGCAAATACGCTGCCGATCACCGGAAGATACAAGGGAACATTCGGCGGCAGAGTGAATGCTAGAAGAAGGCCGGTGAGCGCCGCAGAGCCGTCGGAGACGGTGACGGGAACGCCCCTAAAACGCTGTATTGCGGCCTCGCACAGTACGGCGGAAATCATGGAGACCGCAACGACCATGAGCGCGTAATAACCGAAATATATGGCGGCGACTATCAGCGCTGGAACAAGCGCGATAATGACGCTCCACATGATCCGCTGTATGCTGTCCTTGGTCGCCACATGCGGCGCGGGACCTACCACCAATTTGCCATCAAAAAGTTGTTCAGACATATTTCGAACTCCCGCTGAAAAAGAGTCATTTTTTCTTCGACTGTTCAGACTTCCACGCCATGTATTCGGCCTTTGCCCTCTTTATATAGTGGACGAGGCTTCTATGCGACGGGCAAGCGAAGGTGCACGTCCCACACTCCACGCAGTCGAGCACATGGAGATGCTCATATTTTTCCACCTGCCCCGCCTCTATCGCAGCCACCATTTCAGCCGCCATGCCGTGCAGAGGACAAACCTCTATGCACTTTCCGCACCTGATGCACGGGCCTGGGCGATGAAGCACAGTTTTATTGAACGCTAGAATGCCGCTCGTTCCCTTGACGACTGGGATATCTGCCGATGGAAGCGCAATTCCCATCATCGGCCCGCCCATCACGAGTTTTTTTGTCTTTCTATCGACCCCCTGTCGAAGCAGAAGATCGGCGACCGATGTCCCAATCGGCACGACCAGGTTTGCGGGTTTTTCCACCCCCTCCCCCGTGACGGTGACGGCGCGTTCAATAAGGGGTTTTCCTTCACAGACCGCTTCGTAGACCGCAAGCGCCGTACCTACATTCTGAACAACGACTCCGACATCGAATGGAAGTTTCCCCGGAGAGACTTCCCTGCCGAGCAGAGCCTCTATTAGTTGCTTTTCCGCCCCCTGTGGGTATTTCACCTTCAGCATCTCGGCGGTGATGCCGCTATCGGACCAGACCGCGTCGCGCATCTTCTCGAACGCGTCGGGCTTGTTTGCCTCCACTCCTATTATCGCTTTTTCAACCCCGAGCGCCTTCATCATGATTCGAAGCCCAATGGCTACCGCCTTGGTCCTATCTATCATGACTCTGTAATCGCAGGTCATGTAGGGCTCGCACTCTACGCCATTGAGAATCAGCACATCGATGGGTTTGTCTTCGGGCGGAGAGAGTTTGACATGAGTCGGGAACGCCGCACCGCCGAGGCCGACAACTCCGCAATTCTTTATTATCTCCTTGATCTCTTCTCCGTCGAGGCTCTGCCACTCGCGTTTTTCAAGAATGCCATCCAGCCACTCCTCCTGACCGTCCGCCTCTATAACTATATGATCGCAGACCTTCCCGCTGACGATAGCACGCTGAACTATCGCAGAAACCTCACCTGAAGTAGGTGCGTGAACCGGGACCGACACATAACCGGAGGCCTCCGCAAGCACTTGTCCCTTCTTTACCAGATCGCCCACCGAGACGATGCTCTTCGCAGGCGATCCGATATGCTGCAAGACCGGCAGAATCAAAGTCTTCGGCATCGCGATTTTTTCGAGCGCCACGTCTTTCGACAGATGTTTCATTTCAGGTGGATAAACGCCGCCATGTGAAAATGTCTTCATATTTTTCCGATCCATTTTGCAAAGAGAGGGGCGATCACTGCTGCGCCTGAGCCTCTTTGGACTTTTTCACCGGCCACAGGCCGGCTGCCTTTCTAACTTCCCTCTGGCTGAATATCGCACCGGTCGGACACTCCTTCGCGCAGATGCCGCACGATACGCACTTTTCATAATCTATGACCGCCAGGTTATTGACGACGTGAATCGCGTCGAACTTGCATGAAGTTTCGCACTTCTTGCATCCGATGCATCCAGCCTTGCAATATCTGCGGACTAATTTTCCAGACTCGCAGTTAACACACCCTACGTGAACGAGCTTTGCAACCGGTAAAGTTTTGAAGAGGCGTTTGGGGCACACGGCGACGCACTTTCCGCATGCGGTGCATTTCGATTCGTCTACCACAGGAAAACCGTCAACCATGTGAATAGCGTCGAAGGAACAGGCTGCCGCACAGTCGCCGTAGCCGATGCAGCCGACGCTGCATTCCTTTGGGCCGCCATGAATGAGGTTTGCTGCCGCGCAGGTTTTTATTCCATCATATTCGAATCTGTCCTGCACATCCCTGCCATGGCACATCATGACAGCGACATCCTTCTCAACGGTTTTGGCCTCGACCCCCATGATGTCGGCGACCAGATGGGCGACGGCCTCTCCGCCGGGTATGCACCCCGTGATCTCCGCGCTTCCATGAACTATCGCCTTGGCAAAGGACGAGCACCCCGCAAGTCCGCAGGCACCGCAGTTGGCGCCGGGCAGGACGTGCTCCACGCTAACGACCCTCGGATCCACATAAACCTTAAAGACTCTCGACGCGATGAAGAGCCCTACCCCAAACAGCAGGCCCAACGAACATAGTATTATGATTGCTGGCAACATAACGCCTCACACAAAAGTTTTCAGAAAAATTCAGAAACGTGCTTCACAATTTTTATCGTCACTTCACCAGCCCGGCAAATCCCATGAACGCAAGCGACATGAGTCCCGTACATATGAATGCGATCGGCGCCCCCTTCATCGCTTCGGGGAGCTGAACATTGTCCAGCTTTTCGCGGATTCCGCTCATCAGCAGTATTACAAGGAGAAAGCCTACTCCTCCGCCAAAGCCCTGAATCGTCGTCCTGAAAAAGCTATCCCCCGCGTTCTGAAGCATCCCGAAATCGCTGATATTTAGAAGCGCCACGCCAAGCACCGCACAGTTTGTAGTGATGAGGGGAAGATATATTCCAAGCGCCTCGTACAGAGGGGGAAGCGCCTTCATCAGAAACATCTCTACCAACTGAACCAATGTGGCGATGACGAGGATGAAAACTATCGTAGTAAGGTAGGTGTAATCAAAATCGATCGGCGTCTTTCCGGCTCCCATAAATGAGAAAAATATATTTTCAGCAGAGGGGGCGAGCAGGTAGCGATAGACGACCCATGAAACCGCCGATGCCATCGTCATGACGAAGATGACCGCTCCCCCCATTCCCAGCGCAGATTTTATCTGTTTGGACACTCCTATGAAGGGGCAAAGGCCGAGAAATTTCGCCAATACGAAATTATTTATGAGTACTATCGAAATAAAGAGCATGAAATATGACTGCATATCCTCTCCGTTTTAAAATCAGACTGGTCTTGTCCGTTTATTCGCCCTTCTGTAATTCATCCACGCCATGATAAGGCCTATTACGACGAAGGCGCCTGGGGCCATGACCATCACGGCAGCAGGCTTGAAAAAAGCTTCGTTGGTGAAATACGAGCTTATCGTGATCCCCCAGATTTTACCGGAGCCCAAGACCTCGCGTATGAAGGCTATCAGCATCAGGGAAAGGGTAAACCCCAGCCCCATTCCCATCCCATCGAAGATGGATGGAAGTACGCCGTTTTTGGAGGCGAAGGCCTCGGCCCGACCGAGGATGATGCAATTGACGACTATCAGAGGGATGAAAATTCCAAGCGACTGGTTGAGCGCAGGCAGATACGCACCCATCACCATTTCAACGACAGTGACGAAGGTCGCGATAACGACTATGAAGCAGGGGATTCTGATCTTGGAAGGGAAGAATTTTCCAAAGATGGAGATCATGGCGTTGGAGCAGACAAGGACGAATGTCGCAGCTAGCCCCATTCCAACGGCGTTTTGAAGCGAAACCGAAACGGCGAGGGATGGGCACAGTCCAAGCATAAGGATGAAAATAGGATTCTCCTTGAAAAGGCCCTTGGTCATCTCTTTTAGCATGGTATCTCCTGCGGAATCGAAAAGATGCGCCCTTATACAAAAAGACTCAAGGATATCAATAAGAAAAGGGGGGTGAGGGGATGGCGACCTTTTCGTCATTCGGGGATGACACCATGAATGTCATTCCCGCGGCACTAAGCCGCCGCTATTGCGCGGGGTTCCGACCGCTCACCAGTCACGAGTCACCAGTCATAAGTCACGGTTGTTGCGGGAGGGGGTAGAATCCTGATCCCTGATCTTTGATCAGCATTTTGTAAGACTAACTTATATTCGAAAATAATCGTTATTAAGATCAGAATCAGGATTAAGATGAAGATGAAGATTTTGTGTTCCGTCCCGAAGGTCTATCGTGGCACCCTCCCCGTCGGAAGGCTGCAGGCGCTGGGAGGCAAGATCCTCACAATATTCAGGGTTTGTTGAACGGATGCAGACGTCATTTCCCATGGGGATCTCCTGATAACGACAGCTCAGAACCCCCGACAAGATGGGGCTCACCCCGCACTCCCTCATGGGCAATTTGGTGAAATTGTTGTGCAAAAACTTTCGGCCGTTTTACAGGCCGGATTCAGAGCGCAGTATCTCCATGAAGGGAACCCCACGGGAACCGTTGCTCGAAGCAAAAAGGACCGGATCATATTTTCCAATCGCAGCTACCGCCCTTTCAGAAATGCCCTTTCTGCGCTCAGCTGGAACCCCCATAAAATCAAGATACAGTCCGATTTCTTCCAACAGTTCCGGCGACCCCAAGGTGACATAGTTTTTACGATAGAGTTCCTCTAGGAACTCTTTTTTGCGGCTATCTGACCAGGTTTCTCCGATATCCGCAAACTTTTCGACCATGGCCTGGTACTGCCATGCGAGGCTCCTCATCTCCAGATATTTTTCGGCGGTCTCCTTGTCTACCTTCAGCAGTGCGTTCATAGGATTTGGCTCAGCCGACATCACAGCCCGAATTTTAGCCTCTAGGCGCCAAATATTTTCGATCGCAAGAAGGTCGATTCTTCTATCCGTGAAGTTTCCCCAAGCCAGATCCTTCACGCTGCGAAAGCGCTTCGAATAGTGTTCGATCAGCGGTACGTAGCGTGCAAACTCCTTGGCAAGCGCCTCGTTATACCCAAAGCGGTCATGGTTGGAGACCGGATTTGGAAGGTAATATACCGCCCTGAAATGGGCGTCTTTTTCGAGTTCTGGAGGGGGTTCGAATCTTCCTCGCTTCATCTCTATCGAGGACATTGCACGAGCTGCGGGGACTATTTTATATCCGCAGAATTCACCGTAGCACCCCTTCTGGAAGACCGTCCCTGCGATGAGATTCAAGGCGCCATGAACGCCGGGATTAATTCCTCTAAAGATTTTTGGAAACGAACCTCCCGCCGACGTGACGAAATTCCCAGCGGAAGTTTCCATCAAGGAGAGATAATCGACCTCCGGCGCACGCCTGAGCCCCGACTCGAAGGCATGGACATGCGCCCCTCCGAGGTCTCTCGGTATGCGCGACGGCCTTTTGATTGCGGGAAGTGCCGGGGTATAAATTCCGAATGTGGTGAGGCCGAAGCGAGGGGCCTCGTTCCCTGATGACAAACCCATGCCGACATCATTCGCAGCATCTCCCTTATTCACGAATATCAAAGCACTGCCGAAGAGACCGCCCCCCTGCGAATCAAACCTGAAATCGCGAGTGAGATAATATGCGATCTCTTCATCATGGACATACCTGTCCTTGAACCCATCGCCGTAAAAATTGGACATAACGACGTGATAACAATTCGGCCCGGGAACAGAAGCATCCCTTCCCAACTTCTCACGCATATAGGTCGGCATATATTCGCTGACATCGTAGAAGCGCAGCCCCGAAGGAAGCGCCGCGGGAAGATCCTTTGCCTCAAAGGCCTTGTACTGCGATGACCGAAAAAGGACTTTGAGTATCTCAGCATCCATCGACGGAGGAACTCTGGGATCGAGGCCGACAAAAAATGGTGCGGTTCCGATATTCGGATAACAAAACGCGTAATTGATGGCGCTTCCGGCAAACTGAAGAGCTCCAGAAGCTGAATTGTAGGATATCATAGAGGACATTTTTAACCTCCCTCGCAATTGTGATGAACAGGCGGGAGGCTAGCATCAGGCGTCGGATAATTCAACTGCTTAGCTAAAAATTATTGATATATAATTATAATTATTTAGATATAATTATCTGACTATAAATATTAATTATAATTAATGCCCATAATTTCCTCGCGACGGGAAACCTTCCGCCTGAACCTTACTGAGAGTGCAAGTGCCACAATCAACCAGACGATGATCAACAGCAGTGAAAGATAGCCGACGTAGCCGACCAGCCCCACCGCTATCACCGCCATCAAAAGAAGGGAGGCTCCCCCCTTCGCCAATCTGTATGAGAACATATCGACGATCGCCTTGCCCACCGTACGCTCTTCGTACGAGAGCGGGATATAGAGAATCTCCTTGGAGGATTTAAAAATCGTGTAATCGAATATCTTGCTCGCCGATTTTGCAACGACGGCGACCATAATAGTCGGAAGGGCGATAAAGGATATGACGTTCGCGCCGAGTATAAACGGAATGGCTACCAGGACCCCCGGAACGGTGGCAAGCCTGAGTATCGGGCCGGTCATCAGATGCATAGCGAAGGTCGCAAAATTGATGAAGGCATACACCTTGCCCATGAAGCCGGTGCGAAGATCCATATCAGGGTAGGCCGACTCGACCGCACCGTTGAACTGAAAATCGATCAGCGTAACCGCTATCTGCACAGTAAATATCAGCGCCATGATCAGCAGAAGATAGGAGCTTCGTCTGGCGATGGAAGCCGCCTCGCCCATCTTCACCCCGCCGCGATGCTCTACAAGAGGGGTTCCGAAGCTGGCCGATTTTGCAAACGGAATGCTGAGAAGCCACAGGATCACCAAAATCGGAATGGTGAAGGAGAGCGCCATCAGAGTCCCGAATTCAAGGGCGAGATAACCGATCAACAGATTTCCCGAGACGCTTCCGGCGGCGGCCAGCGCCCCGAAGTACCCGTAGAGCCACCTCGCGCTCTTGATCGGAAAAACCGAGTTCGAATACATGTAGAAAATTTCAACGAGTATTACGACGTAGATGTCCTTCAGAACATAGATCGCATAATCGGAATAAGGAATCCGGGCGGAATGTGCAATTATCAACAGCAAAAAAAGCAAGGCGCTGGCGAGAGAAACCCATCCGGCCATCGAGATCAGATCCGTCACCGCTATGAGCCTGTTGTAGAGATAGAGCACGCATAGCATCGCAGCCGCTACAAAAAGCCAGACGTATGGGAGGGACTCGCTGCCATGGCTGGCGAGGAAAAGGGATTCCGCTGAAGGGCGCACGATCGCATAGGACAGCATCATCAAAAAGGATGCGATAGAAAGGCCTGAAATTCTGATTTTATTTATACGTTCCAAATCGCGGCACCTTCATCAATAGATCCTGACTCTGTTTCTCCATTCATCACTCGGTTTTAGGCGATCGGCAAGCGCGGATGCCACCCACAGCACCGAGAGATCCCCCGTCTTCTCGACGATGATACATGGAAGTTCCACCCTGCCAGAGAGCTGGATCCCGGAATGAAGCCCCATCAGCATCACGGATGTCGCCATGGCATCGGCATCAGCAGCGCTTCCCCCTACTACGGTAACGCTGACGATGCTGTTTTCAACCGGCAGCCCGCTCATGGGGTTGTAGATATGCGAATAGCGCTTGCCCCCGATTTCGTGGTAGCGCTCATAGTTGCCAGACGTTACGACGGCGCAGTTTTCTATCTCGATCGTTCCGATGAGTTTCCCCTCTTCGAAGGGATCCTGAATTCCTACCGTGAGAGGCCTGTCGCCGAAAACGTAGGCATCCCCTCCAGCCTCGACCACACCCGCCAAGACTCCCGATGAAAGCATATCCTCTACAGCTGCATCGACGATGTATCCTTTGGCGATAGCGCCAAAGTCCAGGGAGAGACCCTGCTCGGCGAAATGGACCTTTTCTCCGTCGACGGTTTCAACCTTTCGCATACCAATGACCGATATCGCACCGGATATCTCCTGGTGGGAGGGAACTCTCCCCTCCTTCGCAGCCCTGTTCCAAAGGGAAATTACGGGGGCCACAGTCGGATCGAAAGCACCGCTCGTGATCGTGTTCCATTTTCTCGACAGGGAAATGATACTCTTCATGTCGTCGCTGACGTCCACAGGGGAGGAAAAAGCGCGCTCGTTGATCTTTGAAAGCTCGCTGAGAGGATCGTAAGCGCTAAATACCTTAACCAAAGATTGAACCCTCCCTTCGACCATGGAGATCGCCTTGTTAAAGCCGAGATAGTTTTTGCCATAGGCCACAACCTTAACAGGTATCGGCCCCATCGGATAGAAGGTAGCCTCGTACCTCCTCGGAGAGAATGCGAAGACCAGCACCCCTGCAACGGCAAAAAACGCGATGACGGCAAGAAAATGTTTCATCTTCACAATGGCTCCCTCCCGATCTGATTTCGGCTGAATCTATCCCTTGCGAGCACCCTGTCAAGAACGTATAGAAATCCGCCAGAAAACAGGATGGCTCCCACCTCCCTCGCATCGATGCAGTCGCACCCGCTGGGAAAGGAGGCTTCCATAACGGGCAGGGCAATGGAGAATATGCTGATTTCCAGCCCCACCCGCTGTCCTTGCATCGAATCCATCCATCCGCTATAGACTTAGCACGATGAAAATGAAACTCGCAGCACTGCTGGCACTCCTTTTAATCCCATCGACTCTCTTCGCAAAGTTTCCATCTCCGAAGGGATTTGTCACGGATGATGCTGGCGTGATGAAAAACGAAACCGTCTCCGAACTGAACTCGCTGCTTTCCTACTTCGAAAAAGAGAGCGGAATCGAAATAGCGGTCGCAACCGTTCGCAGCCTGGATGGAATTCCTGTCGAGGATTACGCCACCGATCTCTTCAGAACCTGGGGAATCGGCAAGAAGGGGAAGGACGACGGGTTGCTCTTTCTGATCGCACCAAACGACAAAAAAGTAAGAATCGAAGTGGGCTATGGCCTTGAGGGCTCCATCAACGATGCACTGGCGGGGCGGATCATGGATCAATACGTCCTGCCTGCATTCAAGGTCGGCGACATAGACGGCGGGATAACGGCTGGGACGGCCGTAATCGTTCAGACCATAGCCAAAAAAGAAAACATCCACTTCGATCCTCAAAACGCCGAAAGGCTTGTGGTTATGTCTGAAAGCTCCGCCACTGGCGAAAATTCCGGGCCGCTCGCCACGATCGGAAAGATATTCCTTCTCGTACTCATGATGACTATATTCATTCGCTATCCGCATCTCTTTCTATTTTTTCTCTCAAGCTCGGGCCACAGAGGAACCGGCCGGGGATTCGGCGGCGGTTTCGGAGGATTCGGCGGCGGTATATCCGGCGGAGGCGGAGCATCGCGAGGATGGTGATAATTCAAAAATTCTGGTTAGAATTTCCGCGCATAAATTCTAACTCGCAAAAAGGGAGTTTCTATGACGCCAAACGAACTGGCCAGAAAACTGGAAGCGATATACGGACCAGAGCTCAAATCGGTTGTTCTCTACGGATCATCGGTACGCAGCGAGTTTTCCAAGCGCTATTCCGATTACAACATCATATGCGTGCTCACAGATCCGTCACCGGGGATGCTAGCTAAATCAAACCATGTGGTAAAAAAATGGGTGAAAAAGGGAAACCCTCCACCCTACTTCTTCGACCCGCGTCACATCGAAACCTCATCGGATGTATTTCCGCTGGAATTCATCGACATCAGCAACGAGCACAAGGTAATACTTGGACAAGACCCCTTCAAACAGCTCGATATAGACACGAAAAATCTTCGTCACCAGTGCGAAAGCGAACTCAAGGGAAAACTCCTCCATCTCCGTTCTTTCTATGCCGAAAACTGCGACGCTCCGAGGCTTGTCGCTGAAATGTGCGTGAAGTCATTTTCCACTTTTCTGGCCGTCTTTCGCGGAGTGCTCATGCTCCTTGACAAAAATCCTCCGCGCGATGCAAGGGCCATAATAGAGCTCATCGCTGCTGAAATAAATTTCAATCCCGAGATATTTTTAGAAATCGCGCAGATAAGGCAGGGAAAATCCTTTCTCCCGAGAAAAGAGGAGGCCATCCTGATGTTCGAGCGATACTTGACAGAGCTCTCCATCATAACTAACTTCGTCGATAGGATGTAAAAGTCGTTCATGTGGAATTAAAATCAATATGGAACCCAAAGGAGATACCATGAAAATAAAATGGATAGTGATCATAGCGCTTCTGGCAATTCTGGTGATAGTCGGAGGAGGGAGCTGCGCGGGCAAATACAACATGCTCGTAACACTGAATGAAAACGTGAAAACCTCCTGGTCCCAAGTGGAAAACGTAATGCAAAGGCGCGCTGATCTTATCCCGAACCTGGTCAACGCCGTGAAGGGATACGCCGCGCACGAGGAAGAGGTCTTAACCGAAGTTACAAACGCAAGGGCGAAAGTCGGACAGGCATCGACCGTGCCTGATAAAATCGCCGCCAACAGCGAGCTCTCCTCCGCCCTCTCGCGACTTTTAGTGGTAGCGGAGCGATACCCGGACCTGAAGGCCAATCAGAATTTTATCTCCCTGCAGGACGAACTTGCAGGAACGGAAAACAGAATAACGGTTGAAAGAATGCGCTATAACGACAGCGTACGACAGTACAACACCTATGTACGGATCTTCCCAAACAACATCATCGCATCCATACTCGGCTACAGCAGGGAAGACATCTATTTCAAGGCTGACGAAGGATCGGAAAAGGCCCCGGTGGTCGACTTCGGAAAAAGCGAATAGATCCCCATTCGATTCTGGCGAAATCTCGAACGTGGAATTACCAGAACATCATAGATGTTTCGATATGGACTTCATAAGATCCTGACGATGGATGAAGTCCTCTATGTAGTCCATCCTCTCCGTGGAAAGTTCGAGAACAGGCGACTTGTCGTATTTTGAAAGCCATCTTTTATAGTACCGCTCGAGCCTCTTTATGTATTCGTCAGGAACATTTTTTTCTATCGCCCTGCCGCGCCTGGCTATACGCTTCTTCAGCGTTTTGATGGGGCAGTTCAGATAGATGAGCAGGTCCGGAGGTTTGATTGCGGAAATCATCGTTTCGTACAAGTCGCAATAAGTACGCCATTCATCCTTGGACATGCACCCCTGCTTGAAAAGGTTGAAGGCGAAGATCTCGGCGTCCTCGTAGATCGACCGGTCTTGCACCACCGTATCGGGGCAGCTATCCAGCTCTCGATGAATGCGGAACTTGTGCGTAAGGAAGTGCATCTGCGAATGAAAGGCCCACCTCTTCATGTCCTTGTAGAAGAGCGGCAGAAAAGGGTTGAAATCGTTGTATTCGAAAAAAGGCTTCAGCGCAAAATGCTTGCAAAGAAAGTCGACCAGACTCGATTTACCTGAGCCCATATTACCGGCGATCGCTATGTATTTTCTGGTCATCTGACACCTTTAAAACAACATAACCTGAAAGCGTCAATTTCAAAAACCGAAGATACGTCAATATCTGTAAAAATCAGGCTTATAAGGACCTTCTACCGGAACGCCTAAGTAATCAGCCTGCTCTTTTGTAAGTTTGGTCAGCTTCACGCCAAGCTTGGCAAGATGGAGCCTCGCCACTTCCTCATCCAATCTCTTCGGAAGCATGTACACTCCGACATCGTATTTTTTCGTAAAGAGCTCGATCTGCGCAAGGCACTGATTGGTGAATGAATTGCTCATCACGAAGGATGGATGCCCTGTAGCGCATCCAAGATTCACGAGCCTCCCTTCGGCGAGAATTATTATCTGATTCCCTTCCGGAAATGTGTAGATATCCACCTGCGGCTTGACCGTGGATTTTTTCACCTCGGAATGATTTTTAAACCACGACATCTCTATCTCGTGGTCGAAGTGGCCGATATTGCAGACGATCGCCTTGTCCTTCATGCGCCGCATGTGCTCGCCGGTTATGACTTTGCAACATCCGGTTGCAGTCACGAAGATATCGCCTACCGAGGCAAGATCATCCATCGTCGAAACCTCATATCCCTCCATGGCTGCCTGAAGGGCTATGATCGGATCGACCTCGGTAACTATTACTCGCGCGCCGATCCCCCTCATCGCCTGCGCGCATCCCTTACCGACGTCGCCGTATCCGCATATGACCACGATTTTCCCCGCCACCATTACGTCTGTGGCTCTCTTGATTCCGTCCGCCAGAGATTCCCGGCAACCATAGAGGTTGTCGAATTTGGATTTAGTAACCGAATCGTTCACGTTGAAACACGGAGTTTTCAACTCGCCCCGCTCCATCATCTGATAGAGCCTGTGAACTCCGGTGGTGGTCTCTTCGGTTATCCCTTTGATGCCTGCTATGAGATCCGGTCGTTTTTTATATACGAAAGCGGTGAGATCGCCGCCGTCGTCTAGAATCATGTTGAGAGGTTTGCCGTCAAAGAGGAGGGTCTGCTCTATACACCAGTCATATTCGGGCTCCGTCTCACCCTTCCAAGCGAAAACGGGAATACCTGCGGCAGCTATAGCGGCAGCCGCATGGTCCTGCGTCGAAAAGATGTTACAGCTCGACCATCTCACTTCGGCACCAAGCTCGATGAGCGTTTCAATAAGCACCGCAGTCTGAATCGTCATATGCAAGCAGCCGGCTATCCTTGCTCCTTTGAGAGGTTTTTTCGGACCGTAGTTTTTCCTTATCGCCATAAGCCCCGGCATCTCGTGCTCAGCGAGAGAAATCTCCTTGCGCCCCCACCCGGCCAGACCCATGTCCTTCACTTTGAAATCGGAACCGCTCATATACTCCTCCTGCCTGTTATCTTTCGCCTGCATTGCAAAGGGAGGGATCTCATCGACCAAAAAACGGTATCTCCCTTCCATCTATATAAGAAGGCTTTTCTAAACCCAGCGCTGAAAGCACCGTTGGAAATACGTCGGCACTCCTCACAGGTTTTGGATCGAGCGAAGCATTACATAGAACCGGAATCCTCATGTGGGTTTTATGCAAGGAACCATGCGAAGCGAAGTGCTCCGGCTCTTCGTATTTGAGCCTCAGGTCAAAGCCGGGAGTCGCTGATATAACCATATCTCCCGCCCGCGGCGAAGTCATGAGATGCGCTATCTGGAAGGGGGCGTCGGGATATTCGGAGTTTATGGTAGCAGCCAAGGTCTCGTCAGGGCTCATGTTGGAAGAAAGCCCGGAATATCCAAAGGGATCGCTGCCCTGTACCTCGTAATGAAGTACAAATCCGTCGAGCCTGACCGATGCGCGCCCTCTCCTGCTGAATATATCGGCGCCGCCTTCGGCATTTCTGCAAGCGACTATATCGACCGCCCGCTGCGCGAGCAGGTCATCGATGATTCCGGGGGCTATCTTTTCAAGATCCTGAGCAAAAACCCTGGGCTTCCACTTATCACCTCTCTTGAAATAGATGTTGGTCATGCCATTCCCTGAAACCATATTCGCTGAGAGCTTTCCCCTCTTTTCGAATATCAGGGGATAAAAAAACGCCGGCAGATGATGTTTCTCGAGAAAGGTGTTCACGCAGAAATGAGAATCCGTCTTGGAAAGCCCGTGATCGCTCACTATCATGAATAGTGTCGAGTCGGCTTCGCCGCGATCATCGAGGGATTCAAAAATCGAACCCACGTGACGATCGAGATTCTCATACTGTTGTATCACTAGCTCGCTATGAGGATGGGTAAGATGCGAATATTCGTCTATCGCCGGAAAAACGGAGAATATAAATTTTGGATTCCTCTCCAAAACCTCTTTGAGTTTCACGGTTGCCGATTTATCGATAAATCCCCAGCGATCGGTAAGATGGGCGTAGTACCAATACCATATCCTGCTGATCCTGGTGAAATTCCTTTTGCCGCGTGCGCCGCGCGCTATCGGATTGAATATGCTGTATGAGTCGGGAATTATCTCGAAGACAGTCTTTATGTGCGGCCACATATCGCTGGCCATGCAAAAACTCTCGAGCCCCACATACGAACGGTATTTGTTGAACGAATAGGGCCCATCGTAAATTGATTTATCGAACCACCTGATGCCGGGGATGTTGCATGTCCCCGGGAAGCACCCTGTAAGAAACGGAAGATAGGCAGGTCCGGTTGTCGAGGGAAAGCTGGTCACAGCCCTCAGACTCGCACCCGCGCCAACGATGCGGGAGGAGATATTGGGAAGCCTCCCATCGGATATGAGGGATTCCATGACATCGGCACGCGCGCCATCGGCCAGCATCACGATAGCGCGGCTGTATTTCGACGATGGAGTCATCTTGCGTTTTGCGCCTTCCCGAAAAGGGTCACCGCTGGGCCTTGATGCTTGCGAGTTTGGACTTCATCCTGTTTATGAGATCCGGATAGCCATGTTTGGTGATTATCGAATTGAACTGATATCTGTAGTTATCGACCAAGCTAGCCTCGTCGACTATGATGTCGTAAATTTTCCAGTTGGTGCCTTCCTTTTTCAACTTGTAGTTCAAAGTGATAGTTATATTTTCCGAAGGAACGTTCACCTTCGTTTTCACGAAAGATTTCGTCTTCTCCTGATTGATGTATTTCTCGCCCAGGTAGATCACGGCATATTTTCCGCCGCTCCTGCTCTTAGCCGCCGACTGTTCCTTTGAAAAAAGCGCCTTCTCCTCGAGTAGGTCAGTGAGCAGCGTCACGAATTCATCCTGTTCGGCCGGAGTCCTCTCCCCCCAATGCTTGGCGAGCGACACCTTTCCGAGCTCGCGAATATCGAAGGTCCCCCTCATGATATCCCGTTTGAGTTTGCTGTTATGTTCCTCTTCACTGGGCGAAAGCTTCTCTCCCTTTTCTTTGACTATAAAATCGTCCAGCATATCATCGAGATCCTGAATAGCTCTCGTCGCCGTGCCAGGGGGATAGTATTTTATCGTGGAGCGTTTTGCGGCCTCCGAGGAAAACGAAAACAAGCACGCCAGAGTAAAGACCGCTACAAACGAACAGGATACAAATTTAGAAATCTTCATTTTCCACCTCCATCGGCCCGACAGCATCCTCTTCAAAGAAATCAAACGAATCCCCACGATCGATTCCAAAAAACTCCTGCTCGTTCGTATCGGAAACGCTCATGAGGGTGTTGTATTTCTCCATACCAATCTTGCGTTCGAGATCCGCCAGCGCCACGTTAAAGTCAAAAACCGTTTTGAAATACTGTCCCCTTGTCAGAAGGATGAGTTTAAGAGCGTCGGCATATTTGGACTCATCCCCTATACCCGTATCTATGTTCAATTTAGAAAGAAATGTCATCTGCTGCGCAAGCGATTGCGCCTCATTGGCCCTTCCTACATCGTCTTTCAGCCTTTGAACGAGCTGATAAGCTTTCTTCATCTCAAGTCCGAGGCCTCGCCTGGCTATGTGGCGCTCGTAAGTAGCCTTGTAGTATTCGGCACGCGCCTTGCGAATTCTTCCGGCAGCACCATGAAAATCCAGATCTCCGGACAGCTGCATGCCAACGCCAGCCCTGGTGTAATTGAAGGGGTTGCTGTAATCGTCGGTGAAATTCGGACCCACCACCTCTCCGACGGTGCGGCCGACATCAGCAAAAAACCCCACTCCTGCTTTTGGAAGCAGCTTGAGTTTTTCCAGCTTGTACTGTTTCTGTTTCACATCTACTCCGATATCCAGAAGTTTGGACTCAGGCTGATGTTCCATCGCCATCTCTACGTATTCCTTCTCCTCAGCCAGCTTGTGGAGCAGCGGCTTCAGATTGTAAGAGTCGAGCTCGATTTCGGCGTTTGGATCGAGATCCAATTGAATTTTGAGACCCTCCAAGGCCAGCATGCCATTTTCCTTGGTCTCGGCAAGGCGCCTCTCGAGCTCGTTCCTAAAAACCTTGAGCTGGATGATGTCGAAGGGGTCGAGATCCTTGATATCCTTCTCATCCTCCTCCGCTATCTTGTTATTCATCTTGGATATCGCATCCTCAAGGATACGCTCCGTCTCCCTCGCCAGCTGAAGACCGAAGTAGATCTTCTTCACCTGGAATATCGTATCATACTGCATGCTTCGCCTCTTCGCCTGAGCAGCATCTACTCCGCGCTCGGCCATCTTCTTGGCTGTATTCAAACGCCCAAATGTCGTGATGGGAGCTGCGATGCCGACGTGAAAGCTGTTAAAGAGAGTTACGTTGCCTCTGAAAAAATCGTTGAAGGCGTTGTCGAGATCCTTCGGGACAGGCGCCACCCTGTAAGTGTATTCCATCACCGGCCAGAAGAGCGCTTTGGCCTCCGTCAGCTGTCCCTCGGCGGCCTCGACATCGTAACCAGCGGCAGTTATCCTCCTGTTGCGCTCGAGCGCCAGATCCACGCAATCTTCCAGTGAATAGCGCCTCGACTTGGGCTCCGCGCCCATATCGTTAATCCAGTGTTCTGAAAGATCCGGCGAGCCCGAACCCAGCGAAGGGTAAAGAGGCTCAGTTTTTTCCCTTACGACGACATCCTCCGACGTAGGCTCTATCTGAACGGAGCCGGGCGCAACAGGCTTTCTGACTGCGCTATGCCTCCCCGCATGGAGTTCGCCGGCCATGAGAATTGCGATCAGAAGACACGGTAGCGTTATGTTGAAATGATGCCTGATTTTCATCTTTGAACAGCTTGCGCCTTTCTCAATCAAGTATATGATCTTCAAAAGCTTTAGCAACGCAGGTCCGAGCCATCTATCAGATGGTTTTTTTTAACGCAACGTGATTTTTCCCTGATTTGGCGCAGCGCGTAGAAAAGAGATGTTCAGGAAACAAACCTTTTTGGCCCTTCGGCTTGGTGGTGGTAAACCGCGGCAGGCCTGAGAGGGAGGGTGAAGTTGAACTCGCTCCCCTGACCTATCTTGCTCGTAAGCCACATCCTCCCGCCATGAAGTTCGACCAATTTCTTGGAGATGGTCAAACCGAGGCCAAGCCCTTCATACTCCCTAGTGGCGCTCCCATCCCCCTGACGAAATCCCTCAAATATCGCCTTCTGTTTCTTTTTTTCTATTCCGATTCCTGTATCTTTTACTGAAATTTTCAGCATTTCTCCGCATTTTTCGGCTTCAATAGAAATTTTGCCGCGCTTTGTGAATTTTACAGCATTATCCATGAGGTGCTTTACCACCTGTTTGAGACGCGCCTCATCCCCGTAGACACCCGGCGTCTCGCTGCCGATCATTACTTCCACTTTGGTGTATTTATTCGGGGATATCTCCTCTGCGACCTGCTGAACGACCTTCCCGAGGTTGACCTTCTGAACATGCAGGTCGAGCTTATCGACTTCAAGCCTTGAAAGATCGACCATAGCCGTCACCGTATCGAGCAAACGCTTGCCTGAATTCAATATCAGGGAAAGATGTTTGTGCTGTTCCTCATTCAATGGACCATCCCCACCCTCCGCCATCAACTCCGTAAGCCCTATTACCGCTGTCAGCGGAGTTCTGAGCTCATGCGAAATATTCGCCAGCAACTGAGTTTTAAACTGGGCGGTCTCTTGAAGTTTCTGGTTCTGCCTCACAACGGCTTGATAGAGGTTTGCATTGTGAATGGAGGTTGCGAACTGGACGGCGAGCAGTTTGAGCAGATCCTTGGTCTCGCTGTCGTACATCCCTTTTCTGCGCGACCCGAGATTGATCACGCCATAGAGCCTGTCTCCGACAAAAAGCGGAATACATGCCTCGGCGTTGAACTGCACGAACCAGCGAAGCCCCTCATTTTTTATATCCCTGTATTTCACAGAATTTACGAAATCACCTCTTGCCACAACCGCCCTCTGGGTTTCGAGAAGAGAGATAAAGCCCCTCACCTCTCCCACGTCGAAACTGAAGGGTTTGAGTCCGAATGTGGCCTTTATCTGGAGACACCCCTTGGCATCCCTTACCACCAATGAGGCACCGGAGGCTCCGACTATCCTACAGGTCGCCGAAAGTATGGCGACATAAAGCTCGCGCCTGTCCTCCAGCGCGCTGAACCTTTCGAGGTAGTCTCTGAATATTTTCCTATAATCATATTCCGGTTTTCTTAGAAGGTAGCGACGGATCAGGGGATACAAAAAGTGCCAGCGCAAAACCACCATGCTCACGCCTAGAAGTGTAAAAATAACCCCGGAACTCACCAGGATGACGGGCATCGCTGCATTCCAATACTGAGATGTCAATTGCATGATGCTCAATCATCCCCCCCAGATACATAGCTTAGTCGCATTATATGGATATTTCAATAGGTTGACAAGGTTTTCTGCATAAAAACATTACCTTTGTCCAAGAACTAACTGTTTTGAAGGGAAGAGTTCCCCTTGACTGAATTGAAAGCTACAAGCATCATGTCGCACCAACTGGAAAAAAGGATCCCAAATGGCATACCATGAAAGAAAAAACGACATAAAATCCAAAAAAACAGCTCCATGCCTACGAAATATTGCAAGAACGACCCTCGCGATCGCAATTTTTCTGTCGGCGACTCTCTTGCACTCCATAGCGGCCTTCTCCGACTTCACGGCCATAGATCCCAAGCTCATAGAGCGAACGGCGGATGCGGTCGATGCGCACTATTTGGACATAGAGAGAGCCGATCCAAAAAAAATGCTGCTGCGCTCCCTCTCACATCTTCAAAAAGCAGTTCCGGAAATAATGATGGAAGAAAAGGGATCCGACGCAATAGTTCTCAAAGTCGGGCTCGCACAGAAAAGATTTCCTATAAAGAAGATCATGAGCATGCGCGATCTGAAATCAACGATGAACGAAATCGCGCAATTTCTCTCCGCAAATTACAAAGGGGAAATCTCTTCCGAGGATATGGAATCGACGCTCATAAACGGACTTCTCGCCCCTCTCGATCCCCATTCCAATTTTCTGACTAAAAAAACCTATGACGAGTTCATGATAGGAACGCGCGGCAAATTCGGAGGGCTCGGCATAGTCATAACCGTCAAGGACGGGCAGCTCACCGTCATCGCACCAATAGAGGACACACCGGCTTACCGCGCGGGGATAAGAGCCGGTGACCGCATCACGCAGATAGAGGACGAATCGACCATCAATATGTCGTTGACCGATGCAGTGAACAAACTTCGCGGAAACGTAGGCAGCAAGGTGGCCATCGTGGTAGAGCGCGATGGAAAACCGGCGCATAAGATCACACTTACAAGGGCTGTCATCAATATAGACAGCGTAAAATCGGGGCTGCTTGAAAAAGATGGAAAGAGAATCGGCTATCTTGGGATAAAGAATTTCCAATCCAACACGACGAAGGACGTCAAGGCAGCGCTGGCAAAGATGCACGATAAAAACGCTGAGCTCGACGGGCTCATACTCGACATGAGGAACAACCCAGGAGGGCTTCTTAGCGCCGCAACCGAAATAGCGAATATCTTCCTCAAGGAGGGAGTGATCGTATCTACGGTGGGGAAGGATGGCGAGGTGCTCGAAAAAGAAGAGGCGCGCGGCAACGGAAATAAACCTGATTATCCCATAGCGGTCCTGCTCAATGAAGGATCGGCATCCGCATCCGAGATCGTAGGAGGCGCTCTGCAGGCACGCGGGAGAGCCACGGTCATGGGAAACTATTCGTTCGGAAAAGGCTCGGTGCAGACCCTTTTCGAAACCGGAAACGGAACTGCACTGAAACTCACAATAGCGACCTACAAACCGGCCGGCACCGAATCCATACAGCTGGAAGGAGTGGTCCCTGACATACGCCTGATTCCCGTGGTGATTGACAAGGAACAGATCAACCTGTTCCCAGACAAATTTTTCACCGAAGAGGATTTTAAAGAACATCTTGGAAATTCGAAGACATCCCTCGAGAAAAACAGAAAACCAGACTACGTGATCAGATATCTGAAAGCTAAGGAAGACGAAAAAATTCTGGAGGAAAAATCACGCAAGGAATATTCGAAGGCACTCGATCTCAGCGAAGATTTCGAGGCCACGCTCGCGCGCAACTTGATTGCCGCGGCAGGACGTCCGACGAGGATGGAAACCCTCAAGTCATGCAAGGATGTGATTGATGCCGCCGCTGCTTCTGAAGATGAAAAGATAGACGCCGCCCTCAAAGCTCTGGGCGTCAACTGGAGCAAGACAAGGGCGGAAGGCATGCCATCCATAGCACTCTCCAAAAGGATACTCCTGGACGATAAACCTTTGGAAAGCGCCTCCTCCGGCCAAAAAATATGGCTGAGACTCACGGCTACCAACAGGGGAACCGGAAACTATTCAAGACTGGTGGGGATCGGACAATCGGAAGACCTGGCTTTTCTGGCGAACAAGGAATTTCCGTTCGGCCATTTGAAGCCCGGGCAATCCGCTTCGTGGAAGGTTCCCATAGAGCTGCCGGAAAATCTTCCTTCGCAAAATTTAAAGATGGAACTCTCTTTCGAGGAGGATAATGGAAATGCTCCGGCCAAGACCGAGGTCATAATCCCTGTAAAGGCGTCACCAGCACCGACGTTTTCGATGGAATATAAAATTTCATCCACTTCCTACGGGAAAAAGTTCGAAGCCAACACCCCAATTACGATGGACGTCGCGGTGCAAAATATCGGGGATGGTGAAACCAGCGACGAAGCGATACTGACGCTTTCCGGAGAATGCTCGGACAAGATCTTCATCGAAAAGGGGCGCGTAAAGATGAATAAGATGCCCCCGGGAGCATCGGAGAGATCGAAGCTGAAATTTCACATGATGGAAGGATACCCCCGAAAAGGGTGCTATATGAATCTTGCCATCACCGATATAAAAAAACGCGCGGCGCTTGTGAAAAGGATAGAGCTCAAGGCCGACTCAGGAACGAGCATCCCACCTCCTGGGACAAAACTGGCAGCCCCGAAGATATCCGTAATCTCAGCCCCCGATTCCACAAAGGAAAAAAACGTCGATATTTCAGCGACGATATCGGATGACAATCCCATCAAGGACTATTTCATATTCGTGGGCGATAAAAAGATTCTGTACCAGACCAACGAGGAAGGACTCAAAGAGATAACTTTCAAGACATCAGTCCCGCTCGAAAGCGGCAACAACAACATAGTCATAGGTGCGAGGGATGATGAAAAATTGATGCAGACGAAGATGATAGTCATAGAGAAAAAATGATAATACTGACCAACTCACAGGATTACCCGGAAAAATCGAAGGGAGCCGTTGTAGCGATTGGCAATTTTGACGGGCTGCATCTCGGACACATGGCGCTCATCGAGGAAGCAAAGACACGGGCTGGCGCCATGAACGCCCCGACCGTCATCTATACATTCACGCCCCACCCGGCAAGCGTCATAGCCAGGAGTTGCGCGCCAAGGCTACTGCAGACGTTAGAGCAGAAGATGGAATCTCTGCATGCGGCCGGAATCGATATCTGCATCATCGAGAAATTCACGCGAAATTTTTCGGAGATCCATTCCAAGGATTATTTCCAAAACATTATCATGCAAAGGATAGATCCGCGCGCAATGATAGTCGGGTATAATTTCACCTTCGGCCTTAACAGGGAAGGTACTGCGCAGTCGCTCACCCGATATGGCATGGAAGCAGGGATTGAAGTTGTCGTCATAGAGTCTCAATCAGTCGGAGGAACTGCAATAAGCTCCACCAACATCAGAAACCTGATCTTCAACGGAGATGTGTCGGCTGCAGAAAAGATGCTCGGACGCCATTATTCGATACGTGGCAAAGTGATATCGGGCAAAGGGATCGGCGGCAAACTCGGCGCCCACACCGCAAACATCGACCCCGAAAACGAGATCATTCCTAAAAACGGCGTATATGTAACCGCGACTTCGATACTCGGTGAACACGAAGGCTCACTATCGCTTCCTTCGGTTACCAGCATAGGCAACAACCCAACCTTCGGTGGTGGAGAGTTCACCGTGGAGACCCACATAATCGACTCCGAGATCAACCTTTCTAGAAAAAGGATAGAGATATTTTTCCTTGAGCGCCTCGACGATCAGATAGCGTTCCATAACATCGATGATCTAAGAAAAAAAATCGCTGATGATATAGAAGCTGCCAAGAAGTTTCATGCGGCTAAGATCGGTTAGCTCAGCAGAGGCGAAAACATGAAATGGGCCCTTGCCGGCAGGAAACCTGATTCTTTCTATCCATCCATTTAAAACGCCTGCATTTTGACGCGAGCCGGGCAGAAAATACCCCCTGACAGCATCCAAACCTTCCCTCACAAGATATAACATTTTATATTCAAGTAGTTATAGCGCACACTGGCAGAAGCTCTATGGCATGGATATTGAAGGAGCCGGTCTGTTTCGGGGGATCAGATCCTTGAAGAAAAAAACGGAAAGCACAGCGCTTACCGATGCGATAGTTGTCGATGACGACCCGGTGTACCTCTCCTTCTGGCGCAGGATTCTCACCGATATGGGCATCATACATTTCAAACTGATCGACGACCCCGTGATAGCCGCTGATATGATCAAAAATTTTCCGTGCGCCTTGCTCATCAGCGACCTAATCATGCCGGGGATATCCGGCTTCGACCTGGCGGGGATCGCGCTCGGCGCGTGCGAACAGTGCAGGATCATACTCACGACAGCATATCGCACGGAGCTGTCCCGGTTTCATCTTCCGCATAAAAAATTTCACATACTTTACAAACCTTATTCCAACCTCGAAGAACTCAAGAAGCTCCTGGTGCATCTTATCGAAGACGACCCCAATTACGAAGACATGAACGAGGATTCATTCACCGAAAATAAGGATTTTCCGGAAATTCTCGAGTGGAAATTCTAAAATGTGCGCTTTAAAATATCAAAGGCAAACCAGCCCGGCGAACTCTGCAATAAGGCGTTTCACCTCTCCGCTGTTGAAACTGACCATGACCTTGTGACCGAAGCTCGTTTTCTCGCAGCTTCTCACGACACCGACTCCAAAAACCGGATGACGCACCCTCATTCCATTTGAATATGGCGCCCTTCGCTCCTCCTGCGGCCTCTGATCAAACTCGCCCGAGAAATCATCGGATGAATAATCGAATTCATCCGCGGGAAGGAAAGACCTCCGTTTGAAAGATCTGTTTACCGAGACAGAGGAATCGTTGTCATCGGCACAAAAGGGCGGGCTGGAAAGGGAAATACGCCTTATGGAATCCTCCGGCAATTCACCGAGAAATCTCGATGCCACGCTGTACTTTTCCGCTCCAAAGAGCCTGCGCTTGAAGGTGTAGGATATCGTCAGGTCGTTCATCGCTCTAGTCATCCCCACATAGCAAAGACGGCGTTCCTCCTCGAGCTCATTGGGATCGTTCAATGAACGTGAGTGCGGAAAAAGCCCCTCCTCGAGGCCTACCATGAAGACGGAGGGGAATTCGAGCCCCTTTGCCAAATGAATGGTCATTAGAGTAACGGCACCCCTGTCGTCGTCCATTCTGTCGATCTCGGAAACGAGGGCGATCCGATCAAGAAATTCCACCAGCGGATCGGAGTCTGAAGCGGGAACGAACTCCTCCATAGCCGTAAGCAACTCGTTTATATTCTCCAGGCGGCTTTCGGATTCAACCGATGAAACCGACGCAAGCGCGGATATGTATCCGGACTTCTCAAGCAGCTCACGGACCAGTTCACCCAAGCCCATCGACGAAGAAGCATCCCTTACCGATGCAATGACGGAACAAAATTCCAGGAGTTTTTCACCGGTGGAACGCCTGATCGCCCCCGAGCCTACAAAGGAGGGAATCGCGGCGCTCAAGGAAATCCCTCGAAAAGCGGCGTATGACTTCAATTTTTCAAGCGATGTTTTTCCGACACCCCGCGAAGGGCTACTCACGGCCCTCAAAAAACTAAGATCGTCGTTTGAATCGACCACAAGTTTCAGGTACGATATTACATCCCTGACTTCGGCCCTCTCATAAAAACGAACACCTCCGTAAATCCTGTATGGAATGCCTTTGATGCTAAAAGCCTCTTCGAATGGCCTCGACTGCGCATTCGTACGATAAAATACGGAGATGTCGCCGTAGCGCTTCCCCTGCGATGCGACCTCCTGAATTTTACATGCAACAAATTCCGCCTCCGAACGCTCGCTATCGCATGAAACTACGGAGACTTTTTCACCATCTCCATTGTCGGTCCATATCTCCTTATCGGTTCTGCCAGCGTTGTTATTTATCAAAACTGCTGCTGCGCGAATGATGGCCTTGCTCGATCTATAATTTTGTTCCAGCTTGACCACATCACATCCTGGGAAATCCTCGGCAAAGCGCAGGATGTTGCTCACATCCGCACCGCGCCATCTGTATATCGACTGATCCTCATCCCCAACCACGCATATATTCCTATGCTCTTTTACAAGGTGTTCGATGAACCTGTACTGCGCATTGTTGGTATCCTGGTACTCATCGACCATGACATATTTCCACCTGCGCCTGTACAATGAAAGCAGCTCGGGATAGTCGTCGAACATCTTGACAACCAAGCGTATCAGATCGCCGAAGTCCACCGCCTCGAGCTGCATCAGCCTATTTTGGTAGAGATCATACACCTTTGAAATCTTTCTCAGATAAGGATTGTCTCCTAATTTCAGAGCGAACGACTTCGGATCAAGACAGGAGTCTTTAGCACGACTTATCTTGTCAACTACCGCGTTGGGGAGAATTTTACCCGTATCTATGTTGAGCGCAGCGAGACATTCCTTCACAAGAGCCGTCTGATCGTAATCGTCGTACACCAAAAATTTTGGACTCATACCTATCTTCTCGGAATGTTTTCTGAGGAGCTTCAGGCAGATGGAGTGAAATGTTCCTATAGAGATCTCGCGCGCACGCGAGCCGATCAGTTTTTCCACGCGACTCGCCATCTCGCCTGCGGCCTTATTCGTAAATGTTACGGAAAGTATCTCGGAGGGATAGGCATGTCCCTCTTCGATGATGCGAGCCAGCCTCTGCACCAGCACCATGGTCTTGCCACTGCCGGGGCCTGCAAGCACCAGCAGGGGGCCTTTTGTATGCGATACGGCTGCAAGCTGCGCTGAATTCAGATTCGTCATTCTACAGTTACGCTCTTCGCAAGATTTCTGGGTTGGTCTACGTCCGTCCCTTTATGATCGGCTGCAAAATAGGCGATCAGCTGAAGCGGAATAGAAGCGAGAATCGGTGTCATAAATTCATCTGCAGCGGGTATTCGCACGACCTCGTTGACGGTAAAATTTATTGCTTCATCCCCTTCGCTGGCTACCGCTATCGTGAATGCTCCGCGAGCCTTCACCTCTTCGATATTAGACAGCATCTTCTCGTAGGACTCGTCCTTCGGGATTATCGCCACGACCGGAACACCGCTGTCTATAAGCGCTATCGGCCCGTGTTTAAGCTCTCCGGCTGCAAAACCCTCGGAATGAACGTAAGATATCTCTTTGAGCTTCAGCGCGCCCTCTAGCGCGACCGGGAAATTGTGGTTCCTGCCGATGAAGAGAACATTTTCAGCCCCGGCTATCATCTCGGCAATATCCTTTATGTGATTGGACTGTTCAAGCACCTCCGCTACCAATCGCGGCAATTTGAGCATCTCCTCGACCATGGATCTTATCTGCGCACCGCCAAGGCTGCCGGTCCTCCTGCTGACATCTAGGGCAAACAATACGAGGGCGACGAGCTGGGCCGTGAATGCCTTCGTGGAGGCGACACCTATTTCGGGGCCGGCATAGGTATAGATGGTAGTATCTGCCATGCGGGTTATCGAACTGCCCAAAACGTTACATATCGCCATGACCGTACAGCCTCGCTCCTTTGCGAGTTTTTCCGCGGCTATGGTATCGGCGGTTTCACCCGACTGCGATATAGGCACAATCAATGTCCTGGAATCGAGTATCGGGTCCCTGTATCTAAACTCGGATGCATAATCGATGGCGACGGGAATTTTCGTAAGAGACTCAATAATATATCTGCCTACCATCGCAGCATGCAGCGATGTCCCGCACGCGACTATGGCGATTCGATCAAACTTAGGATTGCTGCCGTCGAACAAGCTATCGATCTCCTTGAGCTCGACCACGCCGCGCTCCTTGGAAACACGCCCGGCAAAAATATCCTGAAACATGTCACGCTGATCGTGTATCTCTTTGAGCATGAAGTGTTTGAACCCGCCCTTTTCTGCCATGACAGGATTCCATGGTATATGCTGCTTTTCACGATTTATACGAGTTCCTTCCGAATCATATATTTTAATCTCCCTTGAAGAGACGACCGCATGCTCGCCATCTTCTATGAAGATCACCCCTTTTGTGTAAGGGAGCAAAGCGGGTATATCTGAGGCGACATATCTCGAACCGTTACTCTCTCCCAAAACCATAGGACTTCCGGTCTTGGCGATATAGAGAACGCCGGGCTCCTGCGCGTTCATTATGACCATAGCATATGAACCTCTGAGCCTAGCTAGCGTCTCCCTCAAAGCAGAGAGGGAGTCTCCTCCGTTCCTTTTGAAATTGTAGTCCATCAGGTGACAGATGACCTCAGTATCAGTCTCGGATGTGAAGCGGTGCCCGCTCGCAGTCAGAGACTCCCTGAGCTCCAGATAATTCTCGATGATCCCGTTATGCACCACGACTATGTCGCCGGAGCGATGTGGATGAGCGTTCATCTCGTTGGGATTGCCGTGGGTGGCCCACCGGGTATGACCTATTCCTGTATTCCCGACCAGATTACACTCATTCACCATCCTCTCCAAATTGGAGAGTTTTCCCTCCGCACGAACTATCTTTATCTCTCCCGAACTCAGCACCGCTATGCCGGCGGAATCGTACCCGCGGTATTCCAGCCTCCTCAGTCCATCGATCAGTATGGGCGTCGCCTGCTCAGTACCCACATATCCCATTATTCCACACATAGATTCCTCTCCATTTAAGAAGATATATTTCTATTTCTTTTTCTTCCGCCTCTTCGACCAACCCGGCACGACCTTTTGCTGAACCCTCGACAGCGCCAGCGCAAACTCCGGGACGTTCTTCGTTATCGTAGAACCAGCTCCTATCGTAGCGCCGCGTCCCACTCTCACCGGGGCCACGAACTGAGTATCGCTGCCAACAAAAACCCCGTCGCCGATCGAAGTTCTGTACTTGGCAAAACCATCATAGTTGCAGGTAATAGTTCCGCATCCGATGTTAGCGCCTGCGCCTATCACCGCATCGCCGAGATAGGTCAGATGATTGGCTTTTGATCCATCCTTCATCGTACATTTCTTCAGCTCAACAAAATTTCCAATGCGAACATTCTTGCCGACTTTGGAATCCGGTCTCACCCTTGCGAATGGCCCGAGTATCGCTCCACCTCCAATCGTGCTTTTTTCTATAACGCTGTGTGCCTTTATATGAACCCCGTCGCCGACCACTGAGTCCTTTATGACCACCCCGTTTTCGATTATGCAATCACAGCCTATCCTTGTATTGCCTGAGATGAATGTGTAGGGCATCACCGTCGTATCTGCGCCTATCTTCACCCCGAAGTCTATATTCGTATTTCTGCTGTCTAGGATCCCCACGCCTCCCAGCATATGCGCAGCGTTGATCCTTTCAATCATCAACTCGCGCACCCTGGACATATCGATGCGCGTGTTGATTCCAAGAAAGTCCGTAGCAGGCTCCCCGCTCCAAGCAGTGACGCTCACCCCCTCTTTGAGGGCTATGCCCACAAGATCGGTGATATAGTACTCGCCCTTCGCATTCTTATTGGAGAGCTTCTTCAGGGATTTGAAAAGCCACTGGGCATCGAAGCACATAATTCCAGAGTTGACCTCCCTAATCTTTAGCTCCTCTTCGTCGGCGTCCCTGGCCTCGACGATTTTGACGACCTTGCCGTCCAGATCGCGAACTATCCGACCATAGCTGCCCGGCTCTTGGAGGTTCATCGTCAGAATGCCCATAGTAGAACCCTTTTCCGAAACGTATTTCAGAAAAGATGAAATCACCTCGCCTCGTATCAGCGGCACATCGGCGCACAGTGAAAGCGCATACCCCTTGAAGCCCTTGAGAGCTTTTCCGGCTGCCTGAACGGCATTGCCGGTGCCAAGCGGCTGCCTCTGTACAGCATCTTCAAGGCGATTGTTAAGAATGTATTCCTTCACATCCCTCTGCGACGGCCCCCTAACGACTATTACCCTGTCAGAGCCAACCTCTCGCCTCACCACATCCACAACGTAGGAAATGACTGGGCGCCCCAAGAGGTCGTGCAGCACCTTCGACTTTTTGGATTTCATCCTAGTGCTTTTACCTGCAGCGAGTATGATAGCGGCGACCTTAGCCATCTAACCCTCCGTTTTTATTAACTTATTCATTTAAAGCCGAATTTTTAAAATTTCAGCGCTTATATAATCAGGGGGATCGGAATACAAGCCTCATTTTGACATTATATGTCGGCATGTGATAGGCCAATCGTGCTGGAAAACGGAGGGAGAAGATGAGCACCACACAGCAGACCATATCGAGGCAGCTTGGCATATTCAGGCCGCTGACCAGGATCCCCAGATCCAGCCTCTTCAACTTTGCGGCAATTCTCCTGCTGTTCCTCTTCATATTTACCCTCCAGAAGCTGAGCGACCGGATAACACCCGCCGACACAGCATCAAAACCTTCCGCCCCAGCCGCAGCATCTGCATTAACTGCTACCCCGACGACAACTGCGCAGAGGCAGGAGATCGCAGGAGAAGCGATAAGCCGGAAGAAGCTGGTCTTGCCAGAGATAAAACCGGAGGTAGAAAAGACACCCGAAGTCTCAATCGCCATCGGCAACGCTAAACCAAAAACCGCAAACGTTCCATCCGGGCATGCCGTGGAAGAGCTCGATAGCCACGAGGCCCGCATGATCTATTTGAATCAGAACAGAAGCTATTTTCAAAATTCCACCCAACCGAGCGAAATCGGTCGGCCTCAAATCGTCCATCATGCGCTGGCGCTTCAAAAGACCGAAGACGACACGGAATATTTTATACCATTCGAAGAGAATGCCAAATAGAGAGATCCGACCGATCACGACAAATGATAAATCAACATCCTGTAGATAAAATCATTCAGACGGCGATGAGATACGGAGCCGACTTTGCCGAGGTCTTCATCGAACAGAAGCGTTCAACGACCATAACCCTCGACAATAGGAAGATCGAAAATGCTTCATCATTTTTCGACCACGGGATAGGGATCAGAGTCATATCCGAGGGAAGAACTGCATACGGAGCCACCAACGACCTTTCAAAAAAAGCACTGCTGGAAATGGCAAAGTCCGTCGGAAAAGCCGTGAGGGCTAAAAACGCGGACGTAAAAAAAATAACGCTGGTTGAGATGGCTCCGGAATCTCCATCGATGGTCAAGCATCATCCATCCGGAGTCAAACTCGAAGAGAAATGCGAGATAGTCAAGAGGGCCAACGAAACGGCGTGGAGCGCAGGCACCGCGATATGTCAGGTTAAAATAACCTACAGAGACGCAGTGCGTAGGATACTGATAGCGTCATCATCGGGAACATATGCGATCGATGAACAAGTAGGCACCGCGCTTCTGGTTCAAACTGTCGCAGCCGACAAAGAAGTCCTTCAAACAGGATACGAGGTCATCGGCGGAAGCCTTGGCTTCGAAACATTCGACGAAACGATGCCTGAAGAAATAGCCGAGCGCGCCGCCAAGAGAGCGCTACGGAATCTGAAGGCCCGCCCGGCCCCGGCCGGCAAGATGCCCGTAATAATCGCCGGCGAAGCAGGCGGAACGATGATCCACGAGGCGGTCGGGCACGGTCTTGAGGCCGACCTCGCTCTCGACGGAAACTCCGTGTACTCAGGAAAAATCGGAGAACAGGTTGCCAGCCCGCTTGTGACCGTCATAGACGACTCAACTCTGCAGGGGAAAAGGGGCACATTCACGTTCGACGACGAGGGGACCTGCGCAAAGCGCACGGTCCTGATCGAAAAAGGAATTCTAAAAAATTATATGTCCGACAACATCAGGGCACAGAGGTCAAAAAGCGTCTCTACAGGAAATGCCAGGCGCGAAAGCTACAGGGTCCCGCCGATAGTCAGGATGACCAACACGATCATCGCCCCAGGCTACGACGATGCAGCCGCGATACTGCGCGACACTGAATCCGGGCTCTTCGTAAAACGCATGGGAGGCGGCCAGGTCAACACGATCAATGGAGATTTCGTATTCGACGTTCAAGAAGGTTATCTCATTGAAGAGGGGAAGCTGGGAGATCAGGTCCGCGGGGCAACTCTCATAGGAAACGGTCCCAAGATACTCATGGAGATAGACCGCATAGCGACCGACCTCGGCTTTTCAATCGGCACCTGCGGCAAGAGTGGGCAGGAAGCACCTGTGTCATGCGGACAGCCGACGCTCAGGATACCTGAAATAGTTGTGGGAGGCATGTAGTACAGATCATCCAAAAGAAGATCACTTCCCGCACAGACTATCCCCGACTATCTCTTTTCCCCCACCTACGAATCCTTCCGGAATGGCGCACTCATTACGAGGAATCCAGGTATATTCTTCACAGCATTTCACCATCATCGCGCCGAATCCGTAGGACTCACAACATACCATGTCCGGCGCTGAGAGATCCTCGTTACATGAAAAAGAAGAGATTCCTAACAAAATCAGCGCTAGAACTATAGTGATCCTTTTCATAATCGGCTCCATCCTTATCATGCGATCATTATGAAGTTATGCTGCCGTCCCTCTTCATTTTTGTCCCGGCGGTAGGAGTTAAAGGCATCTTCACAGAAGGTGCATCTATCAGAGACATCTATAGATGAAGCCGGCACCCCTGCGGCCTCAAGCAAAAGCCTGTTAGCCGCCTTGAGATCCGCATGAGATGAATCGATGCACCACGAATCCCCTATCCGAAGGCTGGACAATGCGTCTATGACTTCGCCCCCCACCTCGTAACACCTTCCGCATATGGAAGGTCCTATAGCGGCAACCAGATTCCCGGGGTCAACGCTGAAGGCATCGCGCATCGCAGCGATCGTCTTACCTACGATATTTCCTGCACTGCCCCGCCAGCCCGCGTGGACCGCTGCGACCGCGCAGGCATCCCGGTCGGCGAGAAGTATCGGAACGCAATCGGCGGTCCTCACGAAGCACACTATTCCCGGTCTGTCGCTTATGAATGCATCTCCCTTTATGATGAGAGATTCCTTCGACCGCATAAGGTAGTGTACGGTACTGCCATGAACTTGGTCGGTCTGAAATACAAAGTGGTCTTTGACCCCGATGGCATCGAGATATTCCGGCCCCGTAATGCCGCGAAGGCCGAAGCCGTGGACAATTCCATCGATTTTCTCGATGAGATCAGAATAGATCAAAGTGTAATTGCCGGCCTTTTTTTCAAACATCATCTCCCCCCACTGCAAAGATTTCTGAGAGAACAAAGCATGGATGCAAAGTCTTTCGCTATCTCAGATTCAAATTCCATAAATTCGCCGGATTTAGGGTGATAAAATCCAAGCTTCCAGGCATGAAGCGCAGGCCTCGAAAAGGATGCGACGGCTTCCATAAGTTGACTCTTCGTAAGACGCTTTATCTTTTTTTCACCCCCATAAACCGGATCACCGACGAGAGGGTGAGAACCTTCGGCAAAATGAACGCGTATCTGGTGAGTGCGACCGGTATGAAGGGTGACCTCAACGAGGGTCAGATGTTTATAAAACCTTTCGACAACTCTCCATTCTGTGAGGGCCTGCCTCCCAATCCTGCTCCTCGACGAAAATTTCTTTCTGTCTCTTTGAGACCTTCCTATCGGAGAATCGAAAAACCCCTTATCCCCCTGCATTGATCCATACACAAGCGCCAGATAAATTTTTTTTACCTTTCTAGATTTGAACTGATTTGAAAGCGAATTGTGCGCTGCATCGTTTTTTGCAGCAACTATGGTTCCGCTCGTACCGACATCCAGCCTATGAACTATGCCGGCGCGTATTTTACCGCCTATCCCGGAAAGATTTTTGCAGTGTGCCAGCAGAGCGTTCACGAGGGTGCCATCCCTGTGGCCCGCCGCAGGATGAACGACCATTCCTGCTGGCTTATTCACGACTATAACATCATCATCCTCATATATAACATCGAGAGGTATATCCTGTGCAAAACCTTCGGAAGATTTAGGCGGAGGAATCAAAACCTCGACCACATCCCCATCTTTGACCTTGAATGCAGGCTTTTTTATCTCCCCCGAAACAGTTACGTCGCCGTTTAAAATCAGGGCGCCAGCTCTTGAGCGAGATATGCCGGAAATTTTTTCGGACACAAACATATCCAGACGAAGCCCTTCGTCGTTTTTTTCAACAGCAATCCTCTCTTTTATGGAGTCCATGATGGCATCAGCTCTCAAGTTCGACATTCCAGTAGCTGAAGTCGACCATATTTACAAACGGCTTCCATTCCTCATAACCGGAAAGAAGATTCAAACCCGAGAACGGGGTCATATGAGGACGCACCGGTTTTTTGAGAAGACGCATGCCGGCCTCTTCCGGAGTGCATCCACCTTTTGTCAGGTTGCACTTGCGGCAGCTAGCGACAACATTTTCCCATGTCGTGCTGCCACCGCGAGAACGAGGGATCACGTGGTCGATGTTTAGCTGCGTGCGTTTGAACCTAAGGCCGCAATACTGGCAGGTGTAATTGTCGCGAAGCATTATATTCATACGCGAAAAACGAACGGTCCTCTTTGGAAGTCGGTCGTAGGTGGCGAGTATCAAGACGCGCGGCACGCGTATCGCCTTGCCGATAACTCCCACGGTTTCATCATTGACGCTGGCAGAAAGCTCGGCCCAGCTTTTGAAATCGAATGTCTTGAATTCGCGATCGACGGCATGCGCAATGCCTGAGACGAGCATGCAGAAAGCCCTGCGCACGGTCACTACGTTGACCGGCATATAGTGTTTATTCAGGACTAGAACCGACGAGGATAACATCGGCCCGATGGTATCCTGAAATAGGCGTCAGATCAAGCTTTAGCTGGTTAAAGACCTCATCTTCCCGCGTATCTGATCGATCGATGTAAAACCGTGGGTCAAGCAATAATTCTTAATTCCGCTCACGATATCCCATGCGGTGGAAGGTTTAACAAAATTTGCAGTGCCGACCTGTATTGCCGACGCACCGGCGAGCAAAAATTCGGCGGCATCAGAGGAGTTCATTATTCCGCCAAGCCCAACTATAGGAATTTTAACCGCACGAGAGGCATCGTACACCAGTTTCAGGGCTATCGGCTTGACCGCAGGGCCGGAAAGACCGCCGCTACCGTTGGTGAGGACCGGTTTCATCCTCACCGAATCGATCGCCATAGCGGGAACTGTGTTTATGAGCGACAATGCATCGGCCCCGACATCTTCCATGGCACGCGCCATCTGTCGAATATCGGAGACCTGAGGCGAGAGCTTCACCATCAGAAAACCACCGTAGGATTTGCGGACTCTGTCGATGACTTTTTTTGCCATCTCGGGATCGGTGCCGAACTGAACTCCGCCAGCCTTCACATTTGGACAGGAGATATTAACCTCGATCCCGGCGATGCCATTCACTCCTTCGAAAGAGCTGGAGACCTCCTCGTACTCTTCAATGCTGGAGCCGAAGACGTTGACGATGACCGTCGCCATTTTCGATACGAGAAATGGAAGCTTTTCGGAGAGAAATTTTTCAACCCCGACATTGGCAAGGCCGATGGCATTGATCATCCCAGATGGGGTCTCGACGATGCGAGGCATCGGGTTCCCTTCGCGGGGCTTCAGAGATATTCCCTTGGTGACGACAGCGCCAAGCGCCGCGAGATTGAACATCTCGGAAAATTCCTCGCCATATCCGAAGGTGCCCGAAGCGACCATGACGGGATTTTTAAGTTCGAGTTTGCCTATTCTGGTTTTAAGTAAATCGGGCATCGTTTATCTTCTCCATCGCGGAAAAATCATTAGCCGTTATCCCACATCAGATCATTCACGTCAAAAACCGGTCCCTCGCGGCAGGTCCTCACGTAACCGCCGGATACATCTTTGCACACGCAGCCGAGACATACCCCTATCCCGCACCCCATGTATCTCTCGGTGGAAACCTGTGCGGGCAATGAATTCTTTTTTGAAATTGCTGCTACTGCCTTCAGCAAGCCTTCCGGACCGCATGCGAAGATGGAGGGTGAATAGAAAGATGCAAGTTCCGCACACAGAAGCTCGGTGATCAACCCGCACCTTCCCAAAGAACCATCTTCGGTAGAAAGATGAACAGCGACTCCGATCTCATCCAGTTGATCGATATAAAAAAGATCGCTGCGGCTCTTTCCGCCGTAGAACAGATGGGGAGAATAACCGTTTTCACGAAGCAGCGAGGCAAGCCCGAAAATGGGAGCTATCCCGTATCCTCCCGCGATTAGAAGCGGGGTCGAATTCGACTCGAGCTTTGAGATATCGAACCCATGTCCGCAGGGGCCTAAAACATCTATCTCCGTTTCTCTCTTCGCCTCCGCAAGCAGACGAGTTCCTCTGCCGACTACTTTGTAGCATATTTCGAGTTCACCTTTGGAAAGTCCCGCGATTCCAAAGGGCCTGCGCAGAAAGACCTCATTGCCAGGAATGGAAAGCATGACGAACTGACCCGGCACGAATCCTTCCCAGGCGACGCGAATGCGCATCATATGAAGGTTATCGCTCACCTTTTCATTCAGGGAAATTTTGCAGCGTTCATCTTTCAATCGACCTCCGGCATCGAAATCTAAACGACATTCATACACATAACAAGGGCGTCTGCACCATCGTCCTGATAGTAATTTTTTCGAACTCCGATGATTTTAAAACCGAGGGACTCATAAAGGTTCTTGGCTGAAACGTTATAATGCCTGACCAAGAGATATATGCGCTCAACATCATAACCGCGAGCGAGATCGAGCATTTTATTCAGCATTCTTCTGCCGATGCCCTTCCTTCGCCACGATGATTTTACAGCAAAGGTATGAAGTTCCATCTCATCATAGATCCGCTGTATCAACATATAGGCAACGACCTCGTCTCCGGATTTTGCCACCCACATCTCGACCGTATCCAGCGCCACCACTTCCTCGTAGGACTGCCTCGACCACGGAAGGGTGAAAGCCTCGACCTCGATCTTCATTATTTCATCGATCTGAGACGGGTCGAACCTAACGATGTTCAATTCGCTGCCCTTTGAATTTTCGCTCATCTGTTACCTGGCAAGAGCGTCGCGGCCCCTGTACCTGGCCCTGTCGCCAAGGGTCTCTTCTATGCGAAGAAGTTGATTATACTTGGAAATCCTGTCTGACCTCGAAGCGGAGCCGGTTTTTATCTGCCCGGCGTTGGTGCCAACTGCGACATCAGCGATAGTGTAATCGCTGGTCTCTCCGGAACGGTGTGAAATCACGGTGGTGTACTTCGCATCGTGGGCCATCCTTATGCAATCGAGGGTCTCCGTAAGTGTACCGATCTGGTTCAGTTTTATAAGAATCGAGTTTGCCGTGCAGCTGGAAATTCCCTGCGAAAGCCTCTTGGGATTGGTCACGAAGAGATCGTCGCCGACGATCTGAATCTTGCCGCCCAACCTCTCGGTCATGAGTCTCCATCCTTCCCAATCATCCTCGGCAAGGCCATCTTCGATCGACACGATCGGATATTTAGAAACAAGATCTTCGTACCAGGCGATGAGTTCCTCTGAAGACATCTTCGGGTTTTTCTCAGCCTCGAGAATGTAAACCCCGTTTTTGTAGAAGGAGGAGGATGCCGCGTCGATGGCAAGGGTGATATCGCTGCCCGGCTTGTAACCGGCATTTTCGATGGCGAGCATGATGACGTCGAGGGCTTCTTTATTCGATCCGAGATTCGGCGCGAAGCCGCCCTCATCGCCAACAGAGGTGGAAAGCCCTCTTTCCTTCAAAACCTTCTTCAGGCTATGAAATACCTCGGCGCCCATCCTCAAACCCTCATGAAAGTTTTTCGCACCTACCGGCATCACCATCCATTCCTGGATATCGACGTTGTTATCGGCATGCTCGCCGCCGTTTAGTATGTTCATCATGGGAACAGGGAGCACGCTCGCCGACCTGTCGCCGTAGAGTGAAGCGATATATTCAAAGAATTGCATCTTGTTATACACAGCAGCTGCCTTGGCAACGGCAAGGGAAACGCCAAGTATCGCATTAGCTCCAAGCTTTGTCTTGTTTGGCGTCCCATCGACATCTATCATGGCGGCATCGATCGCCTTCTGCCCCGTCACAGGAAGGGTCTTAACGACTTTTTTCAAAACCGTATTCACATTCTCTACCGCCTTGAGGACCCCCTTGCCCATATAGCGTTTTTTGTCCCCGTCGCGAAGTTCGCATGCCTCGTGAATTCCGGTAGAAGCACCGGATGGAACCGCCGCGCGACCCAGCACCCCACCTTCTACGTAAACATCGACCTCTACAGTCGGGTTGCCCCTTGAATCCAAAATCTCCCTGCCTATTACGTCGATAATTTTGGCCACTTTCTTCCTCCGTTTTGTTTAAAATTTGGGTGAGAGGGCTACATCATAAAGGCGTGCGTGTCAATTGATGGGAAAAGGAAGATTTTTAGGCGTAATCGAGTCGCCGTTCGATATGATTAGCTAGCGTTTGAGGGCTAAGAGTATCTCTTTCCTCAGTTCAGTGAAAAAAACTTTCGAGATCGTTCAGGTCGATCTCCTTCAGCATCCTCGGCAAAACCCGGATATTTTCGGCGTCGAGAATGACTTTGACCCACTGAAACGCCTCGATGTCGGCATCCTTGTTCTTCGCGAGCTCTATCACCTTCATTATGTCGAAATTCAGGAACGGCTTGAGAAAATACAGATCCACATAGCTTTTGGGATCAAACCTGCCATAGATAGCCAGCGCTTTGTTGAGCCCGATATTGAGCGGGCAATCCACCATAAAATCGCCCTTGAGCTCTGGCGCACCGAGGCGGGGATAGATGATCCGTATCAAATAATTTTTTGAAGAACTTCCGATTCGATCAGTGAAATTTCTAAAGGCTCAAACCACTTTATCTCCGAGTCCGCCCGAAACCAGGTCATCTGGCGTTTGGCGTAGCGGCGACTGTTTCTCTTTATAAGCCTTACCGCCTCATCGAGGGATACCTCTCCGGCGAGGTGCGAAACGAGCTCCTTGTAGCCTACCGCCGAGAAGGGTTGGGCAGCGCTGTCATATCTGTCGAGAAGCGCACGAACCTCTTCGAGAAGGCCCGCTGCCATCATCGAATCGACGCGGGCGTCGATGCGGCGATAGAGCTCCTCCCTTTCGATGTTGAGGCCGATTTTCAACGCATCGTAACGACGGCTGGAAAATTCATGGCCGGAGCGAAACTCGCTCGCTGGAGATCCGGCGAGTTGAAATATTTCAAGAGCGCGGATTATCCTGATTTTGTCGTTGGGATGTATTGAAGAGGACGATTGAGGGTCGACCCTTTCAAGCTCTTCGTAAAGCGCCGCAAGGCCCTCGGCTTTCGCACGGGATTCGAGCTCTGCCCTCAGCGCGGGATCGGACTCCGGCGCCTCACAGATCCCGAATTCGAGCATACGGAGATACATCCCTGTTCCTCCAACGACAAAGGGAATCATGCCGCGCGATGAGATGTCATCGATCGCAGCATCGGCGCGTCTTAAAAATTTTTCAGCATCGAAACGTTCGGACGGATCGCAGATGTCGATCAGATGATGCGGCACCTCGCGAAGCTCTTCTTCGAACGGCTTCGCCGTGCCTATATCAAAGCCACGCCAGATCTGCTGGGAATCGGCAGAGACGATCTCGCCGGAACATCCCTTCGCCAGAAATATAGCCAAGGCGCTCTTCCCTGACGCCGTCGGTCCGCATATGACTATTATCTTTTTCATAGTTAGCGTCATCAACCATCGACCAAATTCGAACGCGCGCATGATCAATAGTCGACGCTCAATTGTCCATGGTCGATTAAAAATTAATGGTCAATCCCTCTTGAACCACTTTTCGATCTCCTGCGGGTCAATTTTTACGAGCGCCGGACGCCCGTGGGGACAATGAGTGACCCTTTCCCTCACAACATCGTGAACAAGGGCCGCCACCTCCGCATCAGAAAGCCTATCCCCGCTTCGAATCTGTGAATGACATGCGATCCTCGTCAGTATCCTATTTACCGCATCATCTGCGGATGACGAAGCGCCGAGCTCCTCAAGATCCGAGGCGAGATCGGAAAGGAATCCTGCCAGAGAAATTCCGGCGAGCATCTCCGGTACGCTTTTCACCACGACGGAATTACCGCCGAAGTGCTCTATCTCGAACCCCGCTTCCGAGAGTGCTCCAAAATGTTCCATGACGTGAGCCAGCTCCTTAGGGCTGAGTTCGACCCTCTCCGGAATCAACAGGCGTTGCCCTGCGACACCCCCGCGGGAACGCTGATTCTTCAGCGCCTCAAATCCTAACCTCTCATGAGCGGCGTGCTGGTCTATAACGACGAGCGAGCGGTTCTCATCCTCGCAGAGGATATAGGAAAGTCCCAGCTGTCCTATCGGACGAAGCCGCGGCAGGTCTTGTGAAGTGAAGAAAAGATCGCGGTGCTCCAAATTCCTTTTCTCACCTGACGCAAAATTCGAAAAACCCCTTAAGGGCTGACACTCTCGCCTTTCCTCAAAACGCATGATCGCATTTTCCACACCAGGAAATCGAACCGATCCCGCAGAGGTCGGAAAACCGCTCTGCAGCCCTTTGCGCATGGCGGATTTTAGAAACTCATAGACGGCTCCGGAGTTGGCGAACCTCACCTCGCGCTTCGTAGGATGTACGTTGACGTCAACTTTCGAAGGATCGATCCGCATCCAGAGAATCGCCGCCGGGTACCTGTCTCGCAAAGTCCCGTCCCCCAACGCCGAAGTCACGGCATGGATGAGAAGCCTGTCGCGCACCGGACGCCCGTTCAGAAAGATATGGATATCCTTTCCGCCGCGCCTTCCGTTTTCCGAAACCCATCCCTCCACGGAAATTTCTGGGGCCGGTTCGTAAATTTTTTTTAGTCCGGCCGAAACCGAATCGCCAACGAGGGAGATAATCCGCGATTTCATCGCATCATCGTCGGCGAAGTCGGCGGCATGTGCACAGAGGCGCTCCTTGCCATCACATGACAGGTCAAATCTCACCGAGGGGTTGGCAAGCGCCAGGGCAACTACGGAATCGTGAACGTGGCCAAACTCCACAGCATCCGATTTTAAAAATTTCATGCGCGCCGGAACGTTGCCGAAAAGTTTTTTAACCGAGACCCGCGTACCCGAAGGACATCCAGCTGGATGAGGGCCATCGGCCGCACCGAAAGAGAGAATGATACGCGACCCTTCGAGCGCCTCCGAAGCAGGCCTCGATTCTATCTCCATTTCTGAGACTGCCCCTATAGCAGCAAGCGCTTCCCCCCTAAAGCCTAGCGTGTGTAAATTCCACAGATCCGATTCGCTGCGAATTTTGCTCGTCGCATGTTTCAAAACACACTTAGCGAGGTCATCTCGACCCATCCCGCATCCATCGTCCTCGACCGAGATGAGCCCCCTCCCCCCTCCGCGTATCACAATCTTTATCCTGCTCGCGCCGGCATCGATGGAGTTTTCAATCAGCTCCTTAACAACCGAGGCCGGCCTCTCTACCACCTCTCCGGCGGCGATCTTTTCCACCAGATCAACCGGCAATTCACTAATTATTCCCATAAGTTATTCCTTTAAAGCGGCTTTAAGAAAGAATGTCGAAAGTTCCTGGTGGCTTGGACTACCCCCAATTCGATACCATTTCAATGGCAAAAGATATCCTCCTTTATGCTTGAAGTAGCGGGGGAATTTGTGAAAAATCGCGGGATGATGAGAATATACGACATGACGATATCAGACCGGATCATGAAATGGCTCTCTCCGGCTTTCACAAGGCTCTCTGAAAGATGGCCCGAGAGGTTCGGGGTCCCCTCCGAAGATATGCCCCACGCATCGGCGATGCGCGATCGATGGAACATACAGCATAGGGTCCTCTTCTCAGGAATCCTCGACAGGGTACAGATGGACGCCGAATCGCTTGCGGACCTAAGGCGACTATCTTCCGAAGGCACGGTAATATACGTCTTCAAAAACCTGGGCCACCTGGAGTATGCTTACTTCAACTCGCTTTTTCTCGAAAATTCCATACCGCTCGCTGCCTATAACAACTCCGTAACCCTGAAGCGCTGGATGAGATGGGGAGATTTCTTCCGCACCATCAGGAGTGAGGAGGCCAAGATCGCCGTAAGCGGCGAGATCCCGGACCCCCTCGATGACGGCCTGCTCCCCGAGATGATCGCATCCGGAAAGAGCGCATTTATAAGAGTCCCCGCCTCCGACCTTCTCGACGACGGGCTCTTGATGACCGGAGAATCGCGCGCGCTTATCGAAGTGGTAAAGGCCGGCAGGCTCTCCGCCGGAAAAGTCTTCATACTCCCCGTGGAATTTTTATGGAGCCGCCGCCCAGACAAGCTGAAAAAATCTCTTTTTGAAATTCTCTTCGGAGAAAAAGAATTTCCGGGAATATTTCGAAGCCTGATTCTTTTTTTGAGGAGGTTTCGTTCACACGCGCAGGTCGCGATGGGCAAACCGATAGACCTTGGAGAGTTCATAATTGCGTCCGGAGGCTCGGATCAGGATGTCGCCTTAAGGCTTAAAGGGATGCTGCTCGGCTCGCTCAGGGCCTCGCGCCAGACCGTCACCGGCCCTTTGGTAAAGCCCCGCAGCTGGTTTCTCAACGAAGTGATGTCGGATCCCGAGCTGGATGAAAGCATCTGCAACATCGCTGCGGATCTCGGTAAGGAGGCGGAGAGCGTGCGTGACCTCGCCGAAAAATACATCCGGGAGATCGCATCCGACATCGACTACACCTACGTCGAGGTCATGGACAGAATTCTCGGATCGACTCTCAACAGAATCTATGAAAGCTACGAAATTGACACCAAGGGACTAAAAAGAACGAAGGACCTATACTCGGAAGGCCCGGTAATTCTGGTTCCGAATCACAAGAGCCACGTTGATTATCTCATCCTCTCGCACGTACTCCACAAAAACGGCATGACCGTTCCGCAGATCGCAGCTGGGATAAACATGAGCTTCTGGCCGATGGGCAAGATCTTCCGACGCTGCGGAGCGTACTTCATACGCCGCGAGTTCAAGGACAACACGCTCTACAAGGCGGTGCTGGAAACCTATCTTAAAATCCTGCTCAAGGAGGGATATTGCCAAGAATTTTTCATCGAGGGGGGGCGAAGCAGAACCGGCAAGCTCAGGATGCCCAAGCTCGGGATGATAGCCATGCTTGAACGGGCCGCCAAGAGAGCCGGCTTTTCGAAGCTCTCATTCATGCCGGTCTCACTGACCTACGACAGGGTCATGGAGGAAGGGAGCTACGTCGCCGAAAGCGAGGGCGCAGACAAGCAACCTGAAAACGCCGGGCAGTTGATAAAACTCACGAAATATCTGAAAGGCCGAGCATATAAGCACGGCTCCATATACGTGAGGTTTGGCGAACCGGTTGAAATGTCGGTCGACCAGCCCTCGCCGCAGCAGGTGCCGGAGATCGGTGAGTCGATAAGCAGGATTCTGAACGACAACTGCGTGATAACTCCCGTGGCGCTGGCGGCTGCATCGCTCCTTTCGCATGGGCGCAGGGGCGTGACGCTAGAGGAGTTCAACGGGACCTCGAAGCTGATATACGATTACCTTCGCAAGACAAACAACCCCTTCTCTTCCAGATTCGACTCACAGCTCGAACCCGTCATGATGAAGGCCCTCTCGATGCTTTCCTCGAGACGACTCGTTTCAATAAACATGAGCGCGCTCGGCGACTATATCTCGGTGGGGGAAACCAAAAGAAACGAACTGGCCTTTTTTAAAAATAGCATAGCCCATTTTCTCCTCCCTCTATCAGTCGCCTGTATGGAGATATCCAACAGCGGAACGCCTATCAGGAGGAAGAAGATGCTCGATGACCTTCCGCTGATACGGGATCTTCTCGCCCACGAATTTCGTTTTGAAAGGGAGAGGCTTGGAGAAAACCATCTAAATGACGCAATAGATTTTCTGATAGAAAGCGACATCGCTGAACTATCCGCCGAGGGAAATATATATCCCTCTCCCGGCTTCGCGGACAGAATCGAAAATCTGTCGCGCATCGTAATTCCCTACCTCGAAACGCTTTACATAGCCGCAGTTCATGCCCATGGCATATGCGATCGCGAGTCAGATGAAAAAGAACTCATCGAAAATATGGCTCGCACCGGTACGGATTTGTTGATGCTCGACAGGATAAGACACAAGGAAGCGATAAACAGATTCGACCTCGCGCACACGATACCAACATTGCTCGAGAATAATCTTCTCACGGAGCTTCCGCTGGAAATAGGGAAAAAAAGGCGGAGGAGATACGGGGTATCCTGTAATAATGAGATGGCGCAAAACATTAAAGTGGAACTTGAAAAGCTGCTTTAAACCCCCCTCCAATTAAGCCAATCCACTTTTTATTCACATTTGTGGAGAACTTCTTCGTCTTCTACGACGTTCAGCGACAAACGGACAGAATGCCTATCTAGCTAATTTATAAGTATATCTTATGCCTATTTATTGGTCAGTTCGATTTCGGGCGCATTTAGGGCTTAAATTATTCGCCAGAGCTCCAGCTATCCACACCTTTATCCCGAACCACTGTGAAAAACCTTTAGAGGATTTTGATATGATAATTTAAGAATATATTATCTATAAATTCTATAGTGGGAGGCAGCTTTCAAACAATCTCAGCGGGAATATCCTCGGAAGCAAACTGGTCGAAAAACTCATCATCGTAATCCTCTTCCTGATCCCGATTGCCTCCGCCCCCTTCATCTCCACCATCGCTATGGGAATGCCCTTCATGGGAGACATCCGCTACAGTGTGAAGTTTACGCTCAGCGTCCGATGCGGCAGTGAAAATTGCAGAGAGAACTCCCGAAGATAACATCGTGTGAGGCATTCCTCCAAGCCCTCGGGTCGCCTCGGCTATCGACGCGGGGGAATCCTCAGCAATTGCACACGCAAATCCAAGCGCGGAGATCCCGGCATTTCCACCTTTGGATCTCCCGAGGAAAGCTCGGCGAGCCGATAAAAAAGAAGGAAGGGGGCTAAATCCGAAATCGTTCAATGAATCGAAACCGATAGGAAGCATCCCCCGAGATAAGATCCCCTTCTTTGCAACATGGTTGGACCTAACACCAACTACCTCTGGAAGGACCTTCTCCGATCCTGAATCTGGACCCTGACTGTGGAGGATCCTCCTGAGCGCCGAGAGCTGAGCCTGTGAAAGATGCTTGGCATTTTCAAAATAGGCAGCACCCGGATTGAGGTGAATCGCCCCTTTAATAAATTCGACCGCGAAAGAAGTTGAAAGTATTCCCCCGACCACGGCCTGAGTCGGAATCAGATCGAAAGCGGCGCTCGCGAAATCCACGGGTCCCGAGGCTGCAGATGAAGCGAAGGAATGGATATAAAATGCAGGCTTCAAATCCCCCACTGAATTTTGGGTGGAAGGCGTCTGCTCCGCTCCGGATGAGGCCGAGGCATAGCTCTCGGAACTCTCCTCCGTCGATCCATGCTCAAAGGTCATCTTAAACCCGCTATAGTCTTCCGATGAGGATTCGGATTCTCCATATCCCGTAGTCTCAACATCTTCAACTTTTTCACCGGCAGGCGTCGCAATCTTGGCGGAGTGCGCCACCCCAGCATCATCGTCTTTATCGGCCTTGGCAGGCTTCGACTTGGGCTCAGGTTCGGGAGCGACGATTACGGGATCCACTTCCCTTTTCGGCGGCTGTTCGGGTTCCTCGACAGAAGGATCATCTATGGCGCTATATTCGTCAGGCGCGCAGGTACCGAGCATCCTGTCTAAGAGATCATCACAGCTTCCAAAGAGATTGATCGCACTATTTTGCGTCGAAAGGTCTGGCTCAGGCGGAATGCACTGTGGCTCATCAACAACGGTGAAAACATCCACCTCACAAGTCTGTTTCTCCGGAGATGGCAATGCAGGTTCAGGAATACAGACCTCTTCGGTCAAGAGATGTGACCCGAATACCTCCTGCTCACAGACCTCTTTTCTGGATGCGCTCCCAGCTTTTACAGCATTTTGATCCTTCTCCTCGGGCTTTGCACTGTAGATCAAAACCCTATCGCCATCGCGGACGAAGAGATTGCCATCCGCATCGATGACCGCAGCAAGCGATCCATCCGGGGCATAGAGGTTGGTTGAACCATCGGGATTTTCAGGACCCTGCACAAGGAAGGTGCCACAGAGCTTCGCAGCAAAGGCCACGGGGTCGCCGGAGAGATAGCTGCTCGCCTGCGACGACGAGAGGCCGCCAAAATAATTTCTTGAAAGATCTGTCAGGTCCATTTTGGACATAGTTAAGATAGAGGGACCTACCCCTCTATATCCATTATCGGCTGATCCAGGGGGGATGTTGCCTGGATTGTTGAGTTTTTTAGAAGATTATAAGTGCTTGAAAATAATTGACAATGTGCTGAGTCGATGCTAGAAGCCCGCGCTCGGATCGATCGTTCTTTCTTTCTTTGACAGCGCCGGATTTTGGATTATTCGGGGGTCGTCCAACGGTATAGGCATCCGTTGAGTCGCGACCATAGCCATGGACGCGACGATTACGGATGCGAATCCCCGAAGTGTGAGGCAGTGTTTTTCCGCCGAACGGTTACGAAGGGGAGGACGGCACCCTTTGCTTGGAAATCGGATTTCGGATTATTCGGGGGTCGTCCAACGGTAGGACGGCAGCCTCTGGAGCTGCATATTGGGGTTCGAATCCCTGCCCCCGAGCAAATGAAAAAGGTCGCCGAAAGGTGGCCTTTTTTATTTGCTTGGGGGTGGTGGATGAGACCCCACGGTTCGCACGCAGCCGTTAGAACAGCGGATGCGAATTTTGCAGA
>JAAZCA010000004.1 GCA_012513515.1 Myxococcales bacterium
AACCCCCTCCTTGTGATTTTAATTTCAAAACCTCTCAACCGGTCGGGAGGTTTTGAAATTAAAATCACAAAGGGAGGCGTTATGTTGGGACATCAGCGGCTTCACTGCTACAATCTTTGCCTTGGGGTGGCAAAAAGGATGCCAGAGCTAATCGGATCATGGCCCTCGGGGTCAGGCTATCTCGTGGATCAGCTTAAAAGGGCCCTTTCGAGCGTTATACTTAATATCGCGGAGGGAAATGGCAGGAGGTCGCTAAAGGAGAGAAGGCGGTTTTTCGATATCGCGATAGGATCTGCTACCGAAGTATCCTCGATCTTTGATGTCGCCATAGCTTATGGATATATCAGCAAGCCCATCTACGAGGAGCTTCAATCCGCGCTGCTTCAGGCGGTAAGGATGCTCTACAAACTGAAGTGATCGTCAGTCGTGATCGCTAATCGCTGATCTTTAATCCGATTTTGTAGGATTTGTCTGGAGCGAAAAATATCGTTTTTCAAATCAGACTACTATTTGAATATTTATGACGACGGATAGGGAGGCGAAGTGCGCCCAGTCGACGAAAGGGGAACCCCGTCAAAATAGAAGTGAATGCAGAACCTTATTATAATTGGTTTTCAGATCTGTTTGATCGGGTCTTGATTTGTACAATTTGTCATACTCATCTGCTGAATAAAAAAAACGGAGGCGCGATAGGCGCCCCCGTTTTGTCCTTTCAGGATGGTTTTTTATTCCTCGTTTTCCCCTTCGTCCTCTCCGATGAGTATGGTTTCATTGCTGTTATTGGAATTGGTCCTGCTGCCGTAGGTGGGTGCTACCACGAGATCGTTTCCGTTTCCGCTGTCGATCACATAGTCCTCGGGTCTGAGGCTTATCTCGGTGAGATTCCAAATATTGCCCTCTGTTGTCTCCGTAATGCCATCCTCGGTGGTGCTTACGGAACTTTTAACTAATACTTGGGCCCCATCAATCCGATGGTCTATCTTTATCACCAAAGTTTTAGCCGGTCCGGATTCCTGTGGGTCAACCAGGATTATAACGGTATTCCCGTTACCATCCTTTCCTTGATATCCGTATTCGAATCCCTCCGGGGGGTTGATCGTGATCGTGCCGCTTTGTTCTTCGCCATCGACGGCGCTTATGAAGACGTGGTCCCCTTTGCCTTCGGCCTTATATCCGCCGTAGGTTGTGGGGTCATCCCCGTTATTTCCCGAGAAGACGCCGCCTTCATGGCCATTTACGTATACGTTTATTTCGCCGGCGCTCGTTCTATTGCTTTCCTCCAGATTATTCACATCCACGCCCTGCGCCCAGAGCTGATTTTTTACGCCGAGGATGATGTCATCTCCGTTACCGCCTTCTATGTTGATAATCTGGGTCTTTACAATGGCGGCCGGTATCCTGTCGAAGCTGATGATATCGTTGCCATCGCTTCCTCTGAAGTTAAGCCTTACAATCGCATCTTCGGGGTTCTCACCATGAAAACTTCCGCTGAAGAAATTTTCGAATTTTACCTTGAAGCTTTCTCCTGCCTCATTGACGAATGTTATGACCAGAGATTTTCCATCGGAGTCGATATCGCCGAACGCCATCGTGTATCCCGGAGGCATGTCGAGGTCGATCGTTCCGCCTTCGCCGTTGCCTTCGTTCGTATATATGATCGTTCCGTCCCCCGTAGTGCCCTGGTTTATCCACTGCTCCGATTCTATCCATGACGTGTTAGATGGTGCGCCTGCAGAGGCATTTTCTACGGTGATTTCGTGTTCGGTTACTCCTTCCCCCTTGTCGGTGGAAAATACCGTGTCGCTCTTTCCGCCACCGTATATCGTGTCATAGCCGGCGCCGCCGTTTATCGTGTCCTCTCCGCCATAGCGCTTGCTGTATGATCCGGCGAGCTCGTAGTGCTCGTCGCCCCATATCTGGTCGTTGTTGGCGCCGCCCGTGATCGTGTCGTTGCCGCCCCATCCAACGATCTTGGTAGAGCTCTGTGCGCCGAATATTATATCGTCACCTTCCGAGCCATGAAGGTAGAGCTGGCCTTCGGCGAGGTAGGCTTTTTTGCAGTCTATGACCACGGGCCCCTTCAGGCCGAGAGCGGATATCACTAGCGGTTCTTTTCTTACTGACCCGTCCTTTATAAGCCAGGATTTTTTGTCGCCATTTTCGTAAATAACAGTGAGTATCAGATCCTTGCCGGAGGAGGTGAGATATACCTCGCTCATGTCTTCGCCCATCTGAAAACCGTAAACTGTGGGCTTAAGGGGATTGCCGCTGTTGGGGGGGATGATCGTTCCCATGTATTCCCCGCCTTCGGCCGTTGAGGCGACCTTTGCCGCATCGTTGGCATCTTGCTTTATGCTGTCTTCCGGGATTCCGTTCCATCCGACGTTGAGCCCCTGAGGCCAGTCCCAAATTGAGTCTTCTCCCGTACCTGCTGTTCCTCCCGCACCGCCGAGGCCGTTGGTGCGTATCGCCGTAAGGGTGGCGTTGAGGGTGAGTTTCAGTTCTTCAAAGAGGGCCCTTTTCTCATCGCTGAGATATTCGCCGTATTCCTTTTCGAAGGCGTCCATCTGTTCGAGCCTTGCGAGTATTTCGCCTTCAACTCCGGAGGCGCTGGCGGATCCGCTAGATGAAGTCCCGCCCATCTGCTCTAATCCGCTGGTATCGATCGCCTTGGTTTTGATTGAATTTATCTTCATATCAACGCCTCTCTTTTACAGTTCCAGTGTCGGGTCGCTGGCCTCTTCCTCGAATGTGCTCATCTCTCCGAACATTTTCGAGAAAAACCCGTTCATTTCGTCATCCAACATGGTCTTTTCAGCCATCACATTTTCCCACGATGCCTCAAGAATGTCGCTATTTATATCGGCTTCCTTGTTGAGTTCATTCTCTATCTTTTCTTTGGCATCCCTGACCATCGTGCTTACCATCATGACCTCATCGGGAACCTGATTTCCCTTTCCCGGTGGTATGCCTCTTCCTCCCCATTCTTTTTCGCAGAAGTCGTGGAGTGAGTATATTTGTGAAGAGGTTACATCGAAAAAATCATCGTCGTAGCTGTTTTTCCATCTATCGTATTCGGCCTCTCCATTTTCGGGCTTGTCATTTGCGTGGTTGGCGGAGTTATACTCTTCTGGGTTGGATATGTATGCCTCGGTTCCCCCTATGATCTTCACGTAGGCCTTAGGATTGGACCCTTTCTCTCCGCGTTCTGCGGAGTGAAGGCTTGGAATCTGGACTATGTTGGTACAGTTGTTAGAACCTTGGGCATCTATCCACACGAGGCTGGCGTTGGTTATGGTATTGTTGCCCTTGCCGGCTACGACGATGCTGTTTCCGCCATTTGCCTCGACTACGTTGTTCCAAAAGGCGTCGCCTGGTCGCAAGTTTCGCAGATCCTCGGGAATTTGGCCTTCGGCGTATTTCGTATATTCATTGGCTCCCAGGGTCTTTATTATGTCGTTGTAATTGCTGCCCGTTATCGCGCCTCTCACGTCGTACATGATAACTCCGGTCTGGAAGCTTCTTAACGGGTCCTCTTTTGTGGGCAGCGTTGATTCTGGGACGTAGCAGTCGCTTATGCCAGTGGTGTAAAAGTCGGTAAAATTGTACCCGGTTTCGGTGTTGTCTACCCATTCATTTTTAGTGGGGTCAAATGTTTTGGCAACCTGGGATGTACCGGTGAAGGCTCCGAGCGTTTCCATAAAGGCCATATCGGCGTTTGTTTTGTCGCTGGCCGCCGGCTTTTTAATTCCGAGCTCATCGATAAGCTTTCCTTCGTCTATCTGATGACGGCAGGTCGATATGAACTGTCCTGCATCGATTTTAACCGGCCTGGTTCTCATTGAGCCATTGAGCGCTATGCTCGCCGAGGATGCCGCAGTGTAATCCCCATTCATACATTTGGCGGAGATGGCGCTTTTTTCCATTTTCCCGCCGATCCTTATCCTTGCAACTACGTCCATGCCATTTCTAAGCTCGAGGATATGGTAGTAGAGATTGTTGCCACTAAGGTCGGTTACGCCGCTGTCATGCGAGGTTAGGAATGCTTCGGTAATCTCGACCTGCATGTACTTTGAAATATTTCCAGGGACTTCCTGGTGGATTCCGCCGTCAGCGTTCCACTTGTCATAGGCTTCCATCTTTAAACTTCCATCTCCGTCCTTGATATAGCTGAAGGAGTCCCTCTTGCTTTCAGGATCCCTTTTCACCCAGATCGTCTGGGGGATTCCGATATCGACCGCAGCGCCCAGATAGTTGCCGGAAGTCTTGTCGAGTTTTGAGGGGTCGATTTCCATGCAGAGGTCGAAGTTGCCGTTCTCGCGGACGTAATTTCCCTTGCTGTCCTTGGTGATTTCTCCAGAGGCGTTGTCACTTCCGTAGACATCGGAGATATCGACCATCTTTACCGCGCTATTTTCGCTGGCGAGCATCGGCTTGTATTCGGGATCGAAAAAGGGGCACTGGATGGCCTTTTTGGTCACCGGATCGACCAGGGTTGTCGTTCCATCGTCGTTTTTCTGAACTATGTAGGATCCCGCCTGGAAGGGCTTTCCTATCCAGCCGTCATTGTTGAGATCTTTGCCGTTTACAAGCTCGTTTTTATAGTTGGCGTCGAGGGTCATTTCCATCTTCTTGGTGTTTTCGATCTCCTGATTTCCACGGCCTATCGCCGCATTCACCAATTCCATGCGTTTGCTGATAAGCGCAATTTCAGAGGCGCCGAGCGTCCCGGAGTCGAGGGCCTGCTTGTAGGAGGCCTTAAGAGTTTCCATGTCGGAGATGAATTTTTCGTATTTCGCCTTTGCAATATCCAAATAGGCAACCGCCCTTTCATCCTTGGCTAAAAGATCGTTGAGGGTAGGCGGGGCGCTTGCGAGCCAGTCCAGCGAATCGGCGCTGGGATCGGATGAAACCTGACCGTTGCTGATATCGCCGCATGTGTAGTCGTCCAAGGGGTTGGAATTCCCCGTGAAGGCGGTGGATCCGCTTCCGTCAGCCGAATATTCGCCACCAAAGGCGTTTTCAAAATAATCGATCGTCGACTGGTCCGCCTCAGCAGTTTTAGAGGCCGACTTGTTCTTATCAGCCTCTATTCGATGCGCTTTGAAAGTTCTGAGATCATTTATATGCATAGTAACCTCACAGTCTTTTTGCCGAGGCAATATATTGCAAATATCTTGCCAAAACCGGAGTTTTCCTTACCTAACTAACATATTGAAAATAAAAGAACTTTTTATAAAAAAGATATCAGACTCTATAAGCATGATCGCATCTTGTGGAGTTTAAACCAGTAAATGGGGGTAGCAGTCCTCAGTGATAAATCAGGATCATTCCTCTTCATCTTTGGCTCTGGCATCGGCTATTTCCGCGCTGTAATAGACCTTGGATAGTTCAAGCTGTTTTACGCAGTCCGCAAGGGTGTTTTTGAGCTCTGCCAAGTGGGCATGCACATCGGGGATTAGAGATGCTGGGAGCTGGCTCATATTTTCGGGTTTTAAAAGCTTTTTCGCCTCATAGATGTGCGATTCTATGACCTTTTTAAGGGCGGAATATCTTTCGACCACCGCCGACATGTTCTTGCCCTCCGTCAGCACCAAAATTTCTCTTTGAAAATTAGGTACATATGGAAGAGTGTGCTCCACGTACTGATCCGGTATCACCAGGCCGTCCAGAATTTCGGCGATTGCATCTTCCCTTGTTATCGTGGGGCCGGAGGAGGAGGCAGTTTTGCCGGATACGAGTGTTTTATACCCCTCCTGTGTCATTTTTTCATATTTATCCACCTTCATGGTCTGAATAGAACGGGCCTTTTCTCCATTCTTCTCTTCAGCCCTGTTTCGAAACTCATCCCGGTGGACAATCGAAACTTTAGTTTTTAATTCTGCGCTCATAGAAGTTCTCCAATCAGCATAGCTTTATTATTTCCTCAAGATCGGCTAGAGCCCTGTCGATTTCATCCTTTATCGGAGCAGCCTCGGATTTATTCAAATAACCTTGTAATTCTAACATCTTAAAGAGCTCCTTTTTACTTTGAAGGGAGTCGTAGAGGTCTGTTGCTTCCTCTCTTTTGACCTCCGGTTGTGCCACAACCTTTGTCTCTGGCGGGGCTGAAATCGATGCCTCATCCGATGGCATAGAAACGATTTTGTTCGCTCTTATCTCTGTGTCCTTCATATCGTGATCCTCCGGGGGAGTTGTATCCCCGCGCGATAGGTATGCAAATAGGCTGCCATAAATGACATAGGTAATAAAATCCTTATTAGTTGGGATGTTATCATGGCTATCTAATGTATTAAGTTAAGCTTTAAATGGTTGGAAAGGGTGCTTCTGGCCACAAACTGAGGGAGAAAGTCATCAGGGTACGAGCTTGGAAGCGAGTTCCCTGAGTTTTTTTATCTGACCTAATAACTTATCGAGCTGTTCGATATCTTCGACAGACCTCGTTCTTTTGCGTTTTTTCGGTCGCGCTATGGAGAGGGCCTGCTGCGTGAGCCTGTCGACCTCTTTGATTATTTCCGATGGCGTAGGGGAGGCGCTCTTCTTTGCCCCGTGATAGGATTTCTGTTTTTTGTAATGCCGCCTGCCGCTTGTGGAAAAATGTTTTTCCAGGACGATATGCAGATTTTCCAGGGTCTCCCTAGTCTTCGAAAGATATTCAATCGCTCCCTGCTTGATTATCTCGGCTGCGAACTTTTCATCCCCCATGCCGCTGATGACTATTATCGGAGTCTCCGCGGCGATTTGAACGATTTTTGGGAGATGGATCGTTATCTGACTTCCTGACAGCATACCCGCTGTGATGATTATGTCGTAGGCCGATTGCCCGAGAAAATCGAGGGCGTCTTCTATCGAGTCAACCGCGTTTATGATAATCGGGGAAAAATGCCGATCGAGGACCTCGGTTATGAGCTCGGCATGATGAGGATTTTCCTCAACTATTAAAACGTAACGGGGTCTTCCGAGACTCCTCGAGTTCATCTGAACCTCGATGGTGTTAGATGTTGAGCATGTTTTTCAGCGCTTCTACCTTGTCGGTTCTTTCCCAAGTGAAATCCGGGTCATTCCTGCCGAAGTGACCGTAAGCCGATGTCTTGCTGTAAATCGGGCGCAGAAGATCAAGGTGCTTGATGATGCCTGCGGGCTTCATCGGGAATATCTCTTTGATCGCCACGAGTATTTTCTCGGGATCGACTTTGCAGGTGCTAAAACCGTTGAGCATCACGGAGACCGGTTCCGGATATCCTATCGCATAGGCTATCTGAATTTCGCAGCGGTCGACGGCGCCGGACGCTACGACGTTTTTCGCGATATAACGTGCCATATAAGATGCGCTACGGTCGACTTTCGATGGATCTTTTCCCGAGAATGCGCCGCCGCCATGGCTCCCCTGTCCGCCATAGGTATCGACTATGATCTTTCTGCCGGTCAGCCCGCAGTCGGCATGGGGACCGCCGCGCACGAAAGAACCTGTCGGGTTTATCAAATAGCGGGTACTGCTGTCCAAAAGATTTGTGGGAAGAACCGTACGAACGACCTTTTCGATCAGCGTTTTTTCTATTTCCTCGTGTGAGACGTCGGGCTTGTGCTGGGTCGATAGAACGATCGTGTCTATGTGAGTAGGGCGGTTGTTTTCATATTTTATCGTCACCTGCGATTTTCCGTCCGGGCGAAGAAATTCGATCTCCTTGTTCTTGCGCGCCTCGGCCAGGCGCTTGGTCAGGCGATGAGCGAAGACCAGAGGCATCGGCATCATCTCTTCGGTTTCGTTTGTCGCGAATCCGAACATGAGTCCCTGATCGCCAGCGCCCTGTTCCTTGAATATACCTTTGCCTTCGCTTACTCCCATATCGATGTCGGGGGACTGGCGATCGAGGGAAATTACGACTCCGCAGGTTTCCCAGTCGAAGCCCATCGAGTGATGGCAATACCCGATGTCGCGGATGGCATCTCTGACCACATCCGGATAATCGATTCTGGCAGTCGTGGTGATTTCGCCGGCGACCATCGCCAAGCCTGTCGTGACGAGGGTTTCGCACGCGACGCGGGCGTTTTTATCCTTTTCCAAAATAGCATCCAAGATGGAGTCGGATATCCTGTCGGCCACCTTGTCCGGGTGCCCTTCGGTTACCGATTCTGAGGTAAAAAGATATGATTTCATTGACATTTTTGTACTTCCTTTCCGCTTTGAGCTGCCGAAAAAATTTTGCGCACTATAAGCAGAGCGTATCCAGGCTGTCAAGGAGGATTTAGCGGCTAACGTTTTGATCTTTTTAAACATTTCGGATCCTAATCGCAACTTTTCAGGTGAATTTCAGCTGCCGACTATGTGCAGTTTTTTCACTTCTCCGGGGAGGATTCCGCTCGTGCGCCTCTTTAGATATTTCAGGACCTCGTCGCCGGTTGAAAGCGTGAGAATTTTTGGAACGAGTTTTTCCAGCTGGGATTTCGATATCGATCTTAGGATTTTTTTCACCCTGGGTATGGAGATCGGGTTCATAGATAGCGAGTCCAGTTCCATTCCCACCATCAGGCTTATGGCGAGAGGATCTCCGGCGAGTTCTCCGCACAGGGAGACCGGTATGCCGGCTTTTTTTGCGGCGCGAACGGTTCTATGTATCATCCTGAGGACTGCCGGATGAAATGGGTTGTACAGGTGCGAAACGTGCTCGTTTATGCGGTCGATTGCGAGGCTGTACTGCACGAGGTCGTTCGTTCCTATCGAAAAAAAATCGACCTCCTTCGCCATTTCGTTGGCCATCATCACTGCGGATGGGATCTCGATCATTATCCCGATTGGAATATTTTTTTCATAGGCTATCTTCTGCTTGTCGAGATCGGCTTTGACCTCGTTTATGATCTCTTTGGCACGAATTATCTCTTCCATGCTGCTTATCATGGGAAGCAGGATCTTCAAATTTCCATATCTGGATGCGCGAAGCAGGGCGCGCAGCTGGGCTTTAAAAATTGGAATTTCTTTTAGACAAAGCCTTATGGCTCTAAACCCCAGCGCCGGGTTAGCCTGCAGGTCATATCTCTGGCCAAGAGGCATTTTATCGCCGCCGAGATCTATCGTCCTTATGGTGACCGGTCGTGGGGCCAGCCTTTCGAGCACTTCGACATAATTTTTAAACTGTTCCTCTTCAGAGGGTTCGTCGAGTCTGTTCAGAAAAAGATACTCTGTTCTATAGAGGCCGATTCCTTCTGCGCCGTGATTGATCAGTGAGGATATCTCTTCGACGAGCTCCATGTTCCCTTCGATGTGGATCTTGAATCCATCTTTGGTTGAGCCGGGGAGATGGGTGTCTTGCATCAGTATCTGTTCTATCGCCAGATAATTTTCCTGTGTTGAAACGTAGTGATCGCGCTCCTTCGCAGAGGGTGAGGCTATCGCTATCCCTTTCATTCCATCCACGATGACGACCTCACCATCAAGCACTTCATCGAAAACACCCTTGATTCCGAACAGAGCTGGGATATCAAGCGCCTTTGATATGATAGCGGTGTGCGAGGTTTCTCCGCCGCCCTCCATGAGGAAGCCCTTCACTTTTTCCTTGGCGAGATTTGCGACCTCGGCGGGGGAGAGATCTTGAACTATGAGGATCAGGTCGCCGTCGGGGAGCTCCGAAAGTGAAATGTTTGTTTCCCCCATCAGGTTGTCCATTATCCTACGTCCGACATAATCTATGTCATGTTGTCTTTCTCTGAAATAAATTTCATCGACGTTTAGAAATGAGAGCTTGAGGTTCGCCAGCGTTTTATCTAGCGCCCATTCGGCATTGATTTTATATTCGCGGATGTTGTTTATGACCGACTGAACGAGCATGTCATCCTGCAGAAACATGCGGTGAGATTCCAGGATTTTTATCTGATCATGCCCCTGGAATTTGCACATCTTTCCCTGTATCGCCTCCAGCTGTTCGCGAGATTTTCTCAAGGAGTTTTTGAAGCGGATGACCTCTTCTTCGACGGACTGATTCTTGATCCAGTATCTGATGTAGGGAATGCTGCGACTTTGCAATCTGAAAGCTTTGCCGATGGCTATGCCAGGGGAAGTAGCAACCGATCTGAACTTGCGTGTTTTCATCGGTTTCCCCTGTATTATTCTTCCCCGAACTTGTTTTCTATGAGGTTGTGGAGCGCTTCGAGCGCTTCCTTCGAGTCGTGTCCCTTTGCGGTTACCGCGATCTTTGTTCCCTTGGAGGCGGCGAGCATCAGGACCCCCATGATGCTTTTACCATTCACCTTCATTTCATCTTTCTGGACCAATATTTCAGATGAATACCTGTTCGCTATTTTTACGAACGCGGCGGCGGCTCTGGCGTGTAAACCCAGTTTGTTTTTGATCTCGAATACCTGTGTCATTGGTTCATCCTATCTGTCGGTTTTTGTTCCGGCCTCGGTTCTTTTGAAGCCGCTCAATACGTTGCTTGCTATGACTATGTTTCGCTGTCCGTACTGGTGTATGAAATGCACCGTATCGTCGAAACCTGCGTCTTCCCTCGCTGCGGCCAGTTTTATGAGCATGGGCATGTTGAATCCTGATATGACCTCGATGCGGTGCGGTTCGAGAAAGGAGAGGCATATGTTGGAAGGAGTTCCTCCAAACATGTCAGTGAGTATCAGAATGCCGTTGTCTGTATCCACCGACTGTATTGCGTCGGCGATCTGTTTGCGTATGAGTTCAGGCGGGTTATCGGATTCCACTGACACGCTGCACATATTGGTCGCTTCGGGAATTATCCTCTTTGTTGCGCTGACCATCTCGCGGCCTATATTTCCATGAGATACCACCACTACGCCTATCATATCACTCCAATTCCCCCCATATCTTCTTCCCCTGACTTTCCATCATTATGTGTTCAGAAAGTTTTTCCTGAAATTTTTGTGCCGAGTGATGGCCGCCCAATTTTAGCAGGAGATTTCTGGCGGCTACTTCTATTATTGCTGAGAGATGTCTTCCGGGGCGGACCGGTATCTGAACTAGCGGCAGCGATACGTTGAGGATCGTGTAACGCTGCTCGTCTATCCCCAGCCTGTCGTATTCTATTTCGGGATTCCACTCAGTGAGCTCAATCACCATTTCGATGTATTTCTTGTCTCTGACAGCGGAGATCCCAAAAAGGTCTCTGATGTTGATTATGCCGAGGCCCCTTATTTCCATGTGATACTTTATTATTTCCGACCCTGAACCGTACAGGCTGGAAGGGGGGCGTTTTCTTATGTTGATGACGTCGTCGGCGACCAGCCTGTGACCGCGTAATATCAAATCCAGTGCGCATTCGCTTTTGCCGATGCCGCTTTTCCCAACTATCAGCACACCGATTCCAAAGATGTCCAGCAAAACACCGTGCATGCAGGAAGTAGCAGCGAGGCTTTCTTCCATGAATCGGGTTATCCTGTTCACGAATGTGGATGTCAGAAGCTTCGTTTTAATGAGAGGGATCTGCTGCTTGCGGCAGAATTCTTTCAGTAGGGGTTGCGGGCTGGCTCCCCTGGTTATAATGATGCAGGCGATGTCGATGCCGCGCATGGCGGCGAGGACCTTCTTTAATTTTTGAGGGGAGAGGCTGTTCAGATAATCCATCTCGGCGCGTCCAAAGATCTGGATTCTTCCCGGATGCAGGTTGGAGCTATCCCCTGTCAGTGCTAACCCCGGTTTTTGAATTCTCGGAATGACCAGCTTTTTGCCAAGTCCGCCCTTGCCGGTTATCAGCTCCATGTGGAGCCTGTGCTTTGTGTCCTTCAGCAAATTGATTACCGGGATATTAAGCATCAGATGTTCTTATCCTCATCCACTAGTAGTTTATACATTTCACTTCCATCGGAGGCATCGAGCAGGGCTTTGCGAATGTGCTCTTCTTTAAGCAGCCTCGAAAGACGGGCGAGAACCTTGAGGTGGTGTCCGGCGGCGAATTCAGGCGCTAGAAGAACGAAAAAAATTTGTGCGGGTTTTCCATCGTGGGAATCGAATTCTATTCCGCTGGGCTTGGTGCCGCACGCTACTACCACTTTATCCAATCCGGGAACCTTTCCGTGCGGTATTGCTACTCCATCCTGGATACCGGTGCTTCCAAGCCTTTCCCTATCCATTAGAATTTCAGCGACCTTCGCCGGGTCGAGGGAAGGGGCTATGCTGGATATATTCTCCGAAAGCTCGTTGATAACTTCGGGCTTCGTATCGGAGTTAAGCCCCGGCCAAAACATCTCAGGACGGAGCACCTCGACTAAATGCATAAGCTATCACCTTGTTTTAAAACAGTTTTGAATGGGGCTAGCTATCGCAGATACCCTTAAAAAGCAAGCCGTTTCTGGGTAGTGGTCATTTCCCTTTGCGGCGCGTGACACGCTCTTTGTCCTTGCTGAGCTGGCTTTCTAGGCGGTGAATCGCCCCCTCGACGGAGGCGTACATATCGGAGCTTGTTTCGGTACCAAAGTACCTCTTTCCTTTTACGTTGAGTGTGACCTCAGCCAGGTGTCTGGGACCCTCCACCTTGAAGACCATGTGAGCGATGGCGTTCTGGTTGACTAAGTATTTGCCGATTTTTTTGAGCTTTTTAAGGGTGTGCTCCTTCAGCGCTTCGGTTGAATCCATATTTCTGAAAGTGAATGTCGTTTCAAGTGGCGTCATGGTAAGTTCCTCCTGGGTCAGTCCCGCATTCTTCTTCTGGAAGAGGGGAGTATGCGAAGCATCTCTCTGTATTTGGCAACCGTTCTGCGGGCTATGTCGATATTTTTCTGTTTAAGAAGGTCGACGAGCTGTCTGTCGGATAGGGGTTTTTTGGGGTTTTCCGCCTCGATGAATTTTTTGATCATCAGCTTTACCGCTTCGGAAGCGACCCCTTCGCCATCGATGTTGTTTATTCCGCTGTTGAAGAAAAACTTGAGTTCGAAGATCCCGCGTGGGGTGTGCATGAATTTATTCGTTGTGACGCGACTTATGGTGGATTCATGCATTTCAACATCTTCAGCGACGTCCCTTAAAACCAGGGGCTTGAGGTGCGCGACTCCCTTATCGAAGAACTCACGCTGGAATTTAACTATGCTGTGAGAAACCCTATACAGGGTGCGTTGACGCTGGTGTATGCTTTTGATCAGCCACATGGCTGCGCGCATTCTCTCCTGAATGTATTCCTTGGTATGCTGACCGACATTGGATCCCTTCATTAGGGCTCGCCGATAAAAGTTGCTGACGCGAAGTTTCGGCATGCCATCCTCATTGAGCGTGACGAGATACTCGTCGCCGATTTTTTTTACGTACACGTCAGGAACTATGTAGTGTGCCGCGTTTTCAGCGAAGGGGCGTCCGGGCTTGGGTTCCAGCTCGGAGATTATGCGTGCCAAAGTTTTTACCTTATCCAGCTCGATCGAGAGTTTTTTGGCAATGGCGGAATAATCGTGTTTTTCCAACTCATGAAGATGATTCGATATCATCTTCATGAGGTGCTCGTCATCGTGCCCCAGCATCTTTAACTGGATGAGCAGGCATTCTTTAAGATCCCTTGCAGCGACGCCGCTTGGGTCGAACTCCTGGATTTTCTTAAGAACTGGCAATACCTGCTCAGGAGATGAGTTGGACTTGGAAGCGATCTCTTCGATCGTAGCCTGAAGATAACCATCGTCGTTTATGTTGCCTATGATCTCCGTTCCGATCAGCCGTTCTTCCTCGCTGAACTGTGACAGATGAAGCTGCCAGAGCAGGTGCCCCTGAAGGGATTCCGTTTGACGCAGCACATTTTCGAAGGGCTGCATATCATCGGCGGAACGGGCCTCGCGTTCCACCTGATAGCCCGGTGCATTATAGATATTGAGGTAGTTTTCCCAGTCGAAATCCTTTGGCTCCTTGAGGTCCCCCTCCTTGGAGCCTATCTCCTCATTCTCATGTTCCCTGTTTTCTTCTCCGGATTGGGTCTCCTCGTGTTTTTCCGATTGTGTTTTCTTTTCCGCCTCGGAGTCGTCGGGAGTGGCCTCCGCATCTTCAAGCATTGGATTTTCAAGCAGTTCTTTCTCAACGAGGCTGGAGAGCTCCATTTGAGAGAGCTGCAGGAGTTTTATCGCCTGTTGGAGTTGAGGAGTTACTACTAGTTGCTGTGCAAGCTTTAAGCTTTGTTTCAGTTCGAGGGGCATGAGCTACCTTTTCTCCCTGCATGATAGTTCCAGAAGAGGTAAAAGTCAATTGCCGACCTCGATTGAGGTTAGGCAGAACTGTCGAGAATTACAGGTAATATGTAATTTTACCGATTCATCTGTGTGCAACTGGAAACATAGGTGAAATTTCATTATGGGGACATGGGTAACATATTTTAAGTGACGATCAGCTTATCGACCGGAGTAAACTTTCGTGTTTTTGCGTCGTAAAACCCATGGTCGTAGTTCATAAAGCTGATTTTTCAGAGGTTACTTAATTCGATTGGGCTCATGGAGTTAGGAAAAACTTCAGCAATTTGTTTGATACGTTTTTTGGCAGAGGAGGGAAAAAGAAGGGAAGCCGGGTGGCTTCCCTTCTCGTCGGATATGCTGAAATTCGAATATTAACGTTTCGAATACTGCGGACGACGGCGTGCCTTGCGGCGTCCGACCTTGCGGCGTTCCTTTATTCTGTCATCTCTGGTGAGAAGGCCGTCTGTCTTGAGGGGTTTTCTCAGGTCGGGATTCATGTTGACCAGCGCCCTGGAAATTCCGTGTCTTACCGCCCCGGCCTGGCTGGAAATTCCGCCTCCGATGACGTTGACAAGCACGTCGAACTTTCCGGCGGTTCCTGTCACCTCAAAGGGTCTGTCCACAGCCATCTGAAGGGTGGGGCGAGCGAAGTAGAGTTTCATCTCCTTGCCGTTGACATCTATTTTTCCTTCCCCTGGTGAAAGCCTGACCCTCGCGATAGAGGTCTTGCGTTTTCCAGTCGCCAGAAATTCGTTTTTCTTTTTAGCTCCTGCTTGTGCTGTTCTTGTCTGAACCATATTTGTCTTCTCTTCGATTAAAGGTTGATTGCCACCGGGTTTTGCGCAGCATGGGGATGCTCTGTACCCGCGTAGATCTTCAGTTTCTTCATCATATTCTTCGAAAGAGCGCTCTTGGGCAGCATTCCCCATATCGCCTGTTCGAGAACCCTTTCAGGGTGCTTCTCGAGCTGCTTTTCAGCGGTTATTTCTTTAATGCCGCCTGGGAATCCGGTGTGGTGGTAGTATTTCTTCTTCTCGAGCTTTTTGCCCGTGAACTTCACCTTCGCGGCGTTTATGACCACCACGAAATCGCCGTTGTCGAGGTGGGGGACGTACTCAGGGCGGTGTTTTCCCCTGAGGATCTGCGCTATCTTGGATGCAGCGCGCCCGACCACCTGATTTTCGACATCCACCAAAACCCAGTTCCTGGTGGCATTTTCCCTGGTCACCATAGTCGTTTGTTTGCTGTAACTGTTCATATTCAACTCTCTCTGTAACTTAACTTATTGAAAAACAAAGAAAAAACCCTTTGCTCGAAGGGCGCGAAAATCTATAGGGAAAAAGGGGGGTAAGTCAAGGGAAATATTGCAGTTAAAAGGGATTTAACAAAATGGCGAAAGGGCTCTGAGGCGCTCTATGATCGAGGGGAGCTTTTCCAGTATGAAATCTATCTCACCGTCGGAATTATAGCGGGATAGCGAAAAACGGATGGATCCGTGCGCCCTTGTAAAAGGAATACCCATCGCGATCATCACGTGCGAAGGATCCAGCGACCCCGAGGTGCAGGCGGAGCCCGATGAGGCGCAGATTCCATGCTCGTTCATCATGAGGAGGATGGCTTCCCCTTCAATTCCCTCGAAACCTATATTGGTGGTGTTTGGGAGCCTGCTCTTCGTATTCCCATGGACGAATGATTTTTTAATCGAGCTGAGGAGCCCTGTTTCGAGGCGATCGCGCAGGAGCTCCATCCTTCGTATCTCGGATTTCATGTCATCCATCGCGAGTTCGCAAGCCCTTCCAAAGGCTACTATAGAGGCGACGTTTTCGGTTCCTCCGCGTCGGCCCTTTTCCTGATGTCCGCCGATGAGGAGGGGATGAAAGGGGGTTCCTTTTCTTACGTAGAGGGCGCCGACCCCCTTTGGGGCGTGAACTTTGTGTCCCGATACGGAGAGGTATGTGACCGGCGTTTCAGCCATGTTGATCGGCAGTTTTCCCAGAGCCTGGACCGCATCGACATGCAGAGGGACTCCGCGCTCGCTGCAGATTTCGGCTATCTTCTTTATCGGAAAGATCACTCCCGTTTCGTTGTTGGCCCACATTATCGAAACTATTGCGGTCTGGCTGGTTATTGCTCTTTCAAGTTCCGATATATCAAGATTTCCATCAGCGTCCACCTTCAGGTAACTCGCCCCGTATCCATCTCTTTCCAATTTTTTTACAAGATTGAGGACGGCAGGGTGTTCGACGCTCGATGTAATGATATGGCGTTTTTCGGGGCTTGCCGCCAGCGCGGATCTTATAGCAGCGTTATCGCTTTCTGTGCCGCAGCTGGTGAAGATTATCTCACTTGGGCTGGATGCCCCAAGTATTGTAGCGATCGAGCCTCTTGCCTCATCTATGTGTTTGGCAACCTGTCCGCCAAAGGTATGTATGCTGGAGGGATTGCCCCAGTAATTATTCAGGAAAGGGAGCATGGCATCTATGACTTCGGGAGCGACTTTCGTCGTCGCATTGTTGTCCACATACACGATGCTCATTCCTTCACCTCCTCGACCTTCATGTACGGTGAGACCTCTTTCCTGATCTCCTTTTCCACGAAGCTACGCAGTGTGTTTGATGACGAGGGACAGTTCTTGCATGCTCCACGCAGTTTCACCAATATGGTATCATTATCGATATCCACCAGCTCTATATCGCCGTGATCCTGTTGAAGGGCGGGGCGAATGCGGTTTTCAATTATTTTTTCTATGAGGTGGAGTCGTTGCAGGTTCGTCATGCCGTCCACGGGAATTTTATTTGGTTCGCTCTTCGCTCTTTTCCCCTTGTCCTTCATCAGATCGGCCTGTGCCCGGTCAATTACCTCCTGGATTTTTCCTTTGCACTGTTCGCAGGCTCCGCCTGCCTTGGTGTAATTTGTAACCTGTTCGACTGTTTCCAGTTCGTTTTCCTTTACGACCCGCCTGATTTCAGGCTCTGTTACGCCAAAGCATTTGCAAACGACTTCGCCTTCGAGTTTGTGCACCCTGTGCATTTCACCGTTGAAATTTTCTATGGCAGCTTCGAGCGCCTCTCTACCCATGACCGAACAGTGCATTTTTTCCTCTGGAAGACCTCCGAGGTAGTCGGCTATTTCCTTGTTGGTTATGGAGAGGGCCTCTTCAAGGGTTTTCCCTTTTATCATTTCGGTCAGGGCGGAGCTCGACGCTATTGCCGATGCGCAACCGAAGGTCTTAAACTTTGCATCGACGATTTTTCCATCGGAGCCGAGACGGAAAGTTAGCCTCAGCATGTCGCCACAGGCAAGCGATCCGACCTCGCCGATTCCATCGGGATTTTCTATTTCACCTACGTTTCTCGGATGAAGAAAATGATCGACGACTTTTTCCGTATAGTTCCACATAATTTACGCTCCAGTTTCAGTTGTGAATTCATCGATACCGACCAACGATGTCATGATTGTTTTGACGCTTTGATCGCCAGAATCCCTCTTGAGCAAGCAATTTTTACAGGAGGAATTGTTCTCCTTTCCCTCGCAGCCCTTGCATTGCGAGAGAAATTCCAGGAGCGCATCTATTTCGGATATTCCATTCGATAGCTTTGTAATCTGCCGTTCGAATTCCTGTTTCATATCGTCGAGGGCCTTTTGAAATGCCGCGATCGTCTCCGGGTCCGCTATGCTGGCTCCGGGGGAGAGTATCCGCTTGATCTCCGATAGCGAGATTCCGAGATCGCGAAATCTGGCTATGAGTTTTAACAGCTCTATATTTTCTGTCGAATAGAGACGGAAGCCGCCATCGCTGCGCAGAGGGGTTATAAATCCGAGCTCCTCATAATACCTTATCGTCCTTTGGGAGAGCCCCGTCAGATTTGATAGCTCTCCTATAAATAACTTTTTTTGTTGCATATTCATGTCGGCAGTGTACGCCAACATTAACGTTAACGTCAATGTTTAAATTGCAGTGCTGGGGGATGGTTTAAATATTAAAGTCGTTTTTTAGGTGTTTAATACTAATAACTTGATTTTTATATCATACTCTTCTTGCATGTTCGGGGAGAGGGGGGGCTGCCTTATGGCTTACAAATATATTTATCATAGTCTGAGTATATGCCATGACCCCCGGAACGTAGTTCTGAGTCTCCTTAAATGGAGGGATTTTGTTGCCGTATTTTTCTACGTTGTGTTCGCCGGCGTTATATCCGGCCAGGGCAAGGCTCATATCCCCTTTAAACTTATTCAGGAGCCAGCGAAGGTACTTGGTTCCGCCATCTATGTTCTGCTTGGGATCAAAGGAGTTTGTAACCCCGAATCTTTTTGCGGTTCCGGGCATAAGCTGCATCAATCCTCTTGCCCCACAGTGGGAAACGGCCCTGTGCTGAGCACCGGATTCCTGAAGGATTACGCCGCAGATAAGCTCAACCGGCACATTATATTTGCGGGCTGCTTCCTCTATGTGAGGGGCGTAGCTGGCAAGCCTTCTGGCCTGTGTTTCGGTTATTTTTCTGGACTTTGCCAGCCTTGGTGGCTGCTCCCTCCTGGCGGCCCGTATTTTTTCGGAAAACTGAGGTCTTTCTTTGGATTCCTTGGCGGGGAGCTTCTTTACCACCTCTTGTGAGAAGGGGAGTGAGCTTCTCCTGGAAACACGCTTGCTTTCAAGGAAGCTTCCAAACTGCTCCGCTATTCTCTGTGCCTTTATCTGCTCGCTCATCTGCCTTCTCCATGATCGATGGCGCCTGTTATGCCATCTATCCGGGGTGCAGATATGCAAATACCATACCCAAAGTCAGTCTAGATTTGTATTTTAATCTTCTTCGTAAGGCTGTGTATCTAAAGACAAATTTTCAGAATCTTCCGATTCCTCATCCTGTTTTTCTTCGGGTTCCTCTCCTTCTGCCTGATTTGTTGGGGTTGGCTCTTCATCCGATGGGGGCTCTTCTCCCCGGATAGAGCTTTCCTTCGGGGTGACATAGAAGAAGCGCTGTTCCTTGATTTCTTTGCTGGCGTTTCTGTCCCTTATGCTCAAGGTGACCGTATATCTTCCGGGCTGAGCGTCCGCCGGAAGCGCTATGTTATTTTCAAAACGAATGGCACCCGAGCGCTCTAACTCGGAGTTGAACTCGTTTATATTCTCAAGCTTGAGTCCGACATTTCCATCCGGATAAGTGATACTGAGATCTTCCTGAATCCACGCTTTTCCATCGCCGAGCATGTAACCATCGACGTCGAATGTCATGTAGACCGATTCCCCGGGTTGATATATCGAGGGCTGCCTTGGCGAGCGATGTATCCCTTCGGAAAACTGGAAGTCCACGACCCCGAGCTCTTCAAGGGGTTCAGCGCGTGCAGAGGATAGCGAAGCTGTCATGTCGATGGAAGGGAGAAAATTTATTTTGAAATCGGACCTTGTCAGATTGTAGGGGTTGTTTAGTCCGAAGTAGAGAAAGGTTCCGGATATTATCAGCCAGAAGGCAAGGATCAAAAATCCGCTCATCTCCCGCACCGCCTTTATTACAATCGTGTTGGCGGAAGAGTCTCCCGGCCTCTGTTTTCTAGATGAAAAGAGGGCGGTCGCAAATCCCATGAAGTTGTTGTCGAAGGGGCGCCATAAGGTTCTTATTACGACAGAAGGGAGGTCGGCCGCGAAACCTTCTTCGGAGGATATGCTGAGCCCCAAAATCCATTTACCGGGCGAGGAATGTGATATGATCTCGGGGATTGCGAAAAATAGGAAGAGGATTATCGGCAGAAAGAGTATCTGGATCATGCTCGATATGGGAGTTTCCGGGCTAAGCAGGAGCGCATAGCCTGAAAGCAGGACTGCAAGTATCGCTATGTCAATCGCGAAGGCTGCGGTTCGTCTTGTGGCGGATGCTATGATTTCAAGAGAGAGGGCGAACTGTTTTCTGAAACGAGACGGCCTTTTGAGAACCATGGTGCGGGCTGCCAGATCGCCGAGCCTTCTGCTCCAAGGGGTGTTTTCCATTAGCCCCGTCAAAATAAGGGTGGGGAAAAGGATTATATCAAGCGGACGAAGAATATTTCTGGCCAGAGTGGAGAGAAAGGTCATTTCGGCTGCGTCCGTTTTCATGACGGAGAGGCGACAGAGCATTTTTCCGAGAGTCGCTGAGAATATGAATTCCCCGAGTACAAAATAAAGCAGGGCGATGAGTAAAAAGATGCCGTTTAGCAGTATCCCGTGAATCCCCGCGGCTGGGATAGGGCCTGCGGCGCTTCCCAATGCGATGGCTCTATAAAATAACATCAGGGGCCAGTAGGCTGTGTATAGGACCATGAGGTCGATCGAGAAGGCCGCAAAACGATCTCTTAATTCAGCGGGGTAGGGTGTGCCGGGATCTTCCGCGTTTTTACCCGATCCGAAAAAACTGTCGGGAGCTGCGGGCGTGGGAGGCTCGGTCCAGTCATCTCCAAGCGGGGTTTCTATGTCGCCGACGTCTATCAGGTCAGTCTGGTCTGTCCTCTGTATGTCAGGTTCCATCTCTTTTTCCCCCTATGTACTCGGTTACGAAAAGCAAATCGTCGGTGAATATCCCATCAACTTCCAGAGAAATTGATTTTTCAATTTCATCGCAGGTGTTCACGGTCCACGCGTAAAGAGGGCAGCCGATCTGTCGTACCCGTTTGGCTGCGCGGGCTGAAAGAGTTTTTATGTTTCCATGAATCCCCGAAAGATGCGTGAGTCTAGCAAAAGTTTTTGGAATAAAAAAGAGAAAAGCCGGGTAAGCTATGACGTAGGCGCGACGAAGCTTCGGATAGCTCCAGCTGAGCTCGTAGAGCATTCTCACGCTAAACGACGAAGCTGTTATCCTGTCAGCCATCTCAGAATTTTGCAGGATGTCGCCTATCACCCTTGCCGCTTTGGATATTTTCCCGGACTGGATTTTTATTTCAACGATCAAATCAATATTTTTATAACGAATCTCCGATAGAACTTCTTCCAGAGTTGGAATTTTAGTTCCGGCAAATTTATCAGAGAAGTGAATGCCGAAATCCAACTCCCGTATTTCCCGAAAAGTGATATCTCCCACATTTTTTTTACAACCTGTGAGGATGGAGAGATCTTCATTGTGTGTGACTACAGGAACATCGTCCGATGTCAGCATCACATCTATTTCGATGGCGTCAGCGCCGAGTTCAACCGCTCTGGAGATCGCCGGGATGGTGTTTTCAGGAGCCTCTCTGCAGGCCCCTCGGTGGGCTATGATCAGCGGCTTCTTGGACATATTTCAACTGCCTTTCATGTTGCCAAGTTCATACTGCCATATCGTCACTGCTGCTATGGCGGCCGTTTCAACCCTGAGGATTTGCGGTCCAAGCGATACGCTGGAGATCCCGCTTTTGGAGGCCATTTCAACTTCCTCTGGAGCGAACCCGCCTTCCGGACCTATCAGCAGAAGATGTCCTGATTTTTTTTTCGATGACTTGAAATATTCAGGGAGAGTCATTAGCGCCTTTCCCTCGTAGAGCATGGCCCTGTTTTCAGATTTCATCTCCGTGTTGCATAGGGTCTCAAAGGGAAGCATTTTTTCAACGCATGGAATAATTGGAAGCCCCGACTGTTTCGCTGCGGCGATTGCAATTTTGTTCCACCGCTCATTCTTTGAGGCGGAGGACTTTGCCAGATGTGGCAGGCTTCGCTCGCACTTGACCGGAATGATTCGCCTGCATCCCAGCTCCACGGCTTTTTGAATGGCGATTTCAAATTTTTCGCTTTTGAAGATCGAGAGGGCCAGTACGGGCGGTTCTGTCCGAGTTGCTTTTTTGATAGCGCTCCTGACGGATATTCTTACAGCTTTGCTGGATGTGCCGTCTATTTCGGCCTTGAATGAATTCCCGAGTCCGTCGGAAATTTCGATCCAATCTCCGGCTCTTAGTCTAAGCACGTTGCTGATGTGATGCGCATCGCCGCCGAGCAGTTCGATTTTACAGGGAGGGGCTATTTTTTTGTCGATAAAAAAATGTGGCATTATTCGGATTCCTCTGTTGTGAATGTCATCGAACTCCATTCCCCCATTTTGTCGTGCCTCCGGAGCGAAAGAGTTTCCGAGAAAATCTTTAGAATATCATCGGCCTGATCGTGAGTTATTCCGGAGAGTACAATGCTTCCACGCGGTGCCAGGATATTTAACAATTCATCCCTGAGCTCTGTCAGGGTAGATAGGAGTATGTTAGCCACCACGACATCGTACCTTTTTTTCACCATGGAGATGTCGGCTAAAACCTTTATCTCCGGCATGCCGTTTAGCGAAAAATTTTCCGAGGCTATCTCCGCTGCGACAGGGTCGTTTTCGACTGCGGAAATCGGACTGAACGCGAGCTTTCCGGCGACCATCGCCAATATGCCACTGCCTGTTCCGACATCTATTAGGGATCTTCGCTCACCCCTGCGGCTGAGCCTGTGGATTTCTGAAGCGCAGAGTTTGGTGGTGGGATGCAGCCCTGTTCCGAATGCCATCTTTGGATCTATTATTATTTTATTTTCGGACGGGACGGCTTCATCTTCCCATGTTGGAGATATCGTGATCCCTGGGACTATTTCAAATGGCGAAAACCACTGTTTCCAGCTCTCTGTCCAGTCGTCTAGCTCGGCTGTTTCATATGACGCTCTGACTTTGGAATTTTCCGGCAAGATGAGAAATTGGTCGAAGATTTTTTTGAGTTCTATCAAATCAAACCGATCCGGATCATAGTAGGCTGTAAGGAGCGTAGTATCTTCTTTATCCTCCTCCATTATTCCCGCCACTTCGGTGTCGTGTAAAAAAACGGTGAGCTTCTCGATCGTGGTCTTGGGGGATTCAAATTTTGCAATATGCCAAAGCTTTCCCATTATAACCGCCAGTCTGTTTGACCGCCCTCTCTATCATGTGATACTTTTGTCATCAAGAAATATGAGCCCCATTTTGACCTTAAACGTTGCACGGGCTTCTCAAGGGGGAACCATGGAGGAGTTGAAGCAGGCCGCAGCGTGCGCTGATGCCCCTGCGTTGGAATTCGAAAAAGAGGGGAACTGGATCGAGGCCTCTTTGAAAACTCTTCAGCAGATGCTTTTTCACCCCACTTCATTTTTTAAAGGAGTGGGGGCCGGTGCGGGAGTGAAGCGCCCTCTGCTTTTTTCACTGGTTCTCTTCTACATCATGGTGATGAGCGCAGCGGCATATCAGTTGGGCTTTCATGTTTTTTCCGGAGCGGCTAAGCGCCTGACCGAGCATGCGGCAGCCGATGCTGTCGCTGCTATTCTAGGTCTTCCTGTCGGAATTCTCTTTTTGGCTCTGTTCCTCATAGTAGGTCTTCCAATCCTATCCATTTCAGGCAACCTGATAAAAGCGGGGATGTACCATATCTGCCTGTTGATACTCGGCGCTGCCACTCGAGACTTTACGACCACATTTCGGGTGGTTTGCTATTCATCTGGAATTCAGGTTCTGCAGATTGTTCCAGTCATTGGAAGTATAGCTGCTTACATATGGGGGATCGCGTTGGATCTCATAGGGCTGCGTGAGGCACACGGGACGACTACCGGCAAGAGCCTTCTGGCGGTATTTCTTCCCATGCTGCTTTGCTGCAGCTTTTTAGCCATCATCCTGTTTCTGATAGCTGGAGGAGTTTTTGCTGCAGTGCTCAAGGGATGGTAGAGGAACTCAGCGTTCAGCGAATCCTTTGAGTCTCAGTTCACCCAAGAGCTCGGAATTCGCAGGGTTGGAGGAGAGCCTCAGCAGCACGGCCTTCAGTTGGGCAATTCCTTTCCAGCTGTTGTCGAAGCTTACAAGGCTTGCGCTTGGCACCTCCTTTGAGTGAGAAATAAATTTTATCGACTTGCTCCATGCGGAAGGGATTCTTTTCAGGGAGAATGCCTCGGATGGTGTGAGAATTGCGTACCCCTTTTTCTTTCCGCTGCCTATCCGTTGCAGCTCCAGCAGGATTTGGCTGCTGCTCCTTAAGGATATCTTTTTGGGGAGGTTTGGGAAGAGGTATTCGCGGATGAAATTTTCCGATAATGGCTCACTCGTAACGATTTCAGCACCATCTTGTAAAGTTGGCGTGGCCCCTACGAGCGAATACTGTTCCAAGGGCTTGCCGGATGGCTCCGGAAGGGTGGCGAGTATGGTCTCATATTTTCCAAGCTTTGCTCCCTCCTGAACCAGCGCCGGATGGCTTATGATGGCGAGTTGAGGGTGCTCCTTCCAGATGAACTCCAGTCCTCCGGCCACGCTGTTAAAGTATTTCCCGGATACCGAAAAAGGTTTGATCTGGGCATTTATCGTATCGCAGAAAAGATCGATCAACGGCTGGGCCTCTGCGGTGTTTCCAGCTTCGCCTGGATACCAGAAAATTATCTTTGCCTCGTTCGCCGCGGATGCAGGGGTGGCTATCGATGCCAGCAGGAGGGCAACTAACAGCGTTATCGTTTTCATCATAGTAGGAACTCCAGTCTGCCGACTATTCATGGATGGTCGGTCGCTGGATGTGATTGAAAAGAGGGGTTCTTGTCAAGCGCTGTCGACCGCAATTGTTTTTGACAGATATCAGAACCGATGGTAATCATTTGCAAATTTAGTCGGAGGAGCGCCCGATGAACCCGTTTCAGGAAACCGCCAGCAGACCCTATGACGTCTCTGTCATAGTGCCGTTTTACAACGAGATCGAGAATCTTGAACAACTGTACAAAGAGCTTAAACAGGCGCTGGCCCCTACCGGCAGAAGCTTTGAGATTCTGTTCGTAGATGACGGCTCCAGCGATGGCAGCAATGGCTTGGTTGAAAGGCTGGCTGAAGCCGACGATGATGTGAAGCTGATACAGTTCACCAGAAATTATGGACAGACTGCAGCTATGGCGGCCGGTTTTCACTTCGCTAGGGGACGTATATACGTAGCTATCGATGCCGACAACCAGAACGATCCGATGGATATTCCCAAACTCCTGGACATGATCGACCAGGGGTGTGATGTCGTATCCGGCTGGAGGAAAAACCGGAAGGATCGGATTTTCACCAGGAGGATTCCTTCAATTCTTGCAAACAAGCTTCTCTCGAAGGTGACCGGAGTGCGCTTGAAGGATTATGGATGTTCTTTAAAGGCCTACAGGGCGGAGTATATAGATTCCATTTCCCTCTATGGTGAAATGCACAGGTTCATTCCTGCTTATGCCGCGATGGTAGGTGCGAAGGTGGTGGAGGTTCCAGTAAATCATCGCGCAAGAACGCGGGGGAAGTCGAAATACGGCTTGAACAGGATATTCAAGGTCGTGATCGACCTCATGACAGTAAAATTTCTCTCAAGCTACCTGAATAAACCCGGCTATGTCTTCGGCGGCGCAGGGTTCGCGCTTTGTTCGATGGGACTCCTTTCAGCCGCGGAGGTGATCCTTGAGAAATTTATTGCGGGCACATATGCACACAAAAATCCGTTTCTTCTTCTTGCCGTTTTTCTCTTCTTCCTCGGAGTGCAGTTCATGCTGATGGGGCTGATCGCCGAAATTCAGGTTCGTACGTATCATGAATCTCAGGGGAAAAAGACCTATCTCGTTAAAAAGACCGTCAACATCCAATCCGAGGCGGAGTGAGCAGATGTGTGGAATATGCGGAATAGTTTTTGACGATCCAGGCCGGGAGATCGACATCTCCATCCTTAAAAAAATCAACAGGACCATGATACATCGAGGTCCCGACGATGAGGGATATTATCTGGGGAAGGGCTGTGGACTTGCCATGCGACGCCTATCCATAATCGATCTGGAGGGGGGGCATCAGCCATTTTCTTCGGAGGACGGTGGGATCGTGTCCATATGCAACGGAGAGCTTTACAACTTCAGGGATATAAGAAGTGAGCTTTTGGCCGGCGGACACCTTTTGAAAAGCAGGAGTGACGCCGAGGTCCTTCCTCATCTATATGAGAGGGATGGGGCTGGTCTGGTACACCATCTGAAAGGGATGTTCGCCCTTGCCGTTTGGGACGATAAAGAAAAAACGCTGATCCTGGCAAGGGATAGAATGGGGCAGAAGCCGCTTTACTATCTCTATCATGATGGAGCTTTGCTTTTTGCTTCCGAACTGAAAGCCTTGCTTGAGTATCCAGGTTTTCATCCAGCGTTGAACAAAAAAGCTCTCGCGAAATATTTCGCGTATGAGTACGTCCCTGCGCCCGATAGCATATTCGAAGGGATCAGCAAGCTCGAGCCGGGACATCTTCTTCATTTCAAGGCCGGAAAAATATCAGTAAGGCGTTACTGGGATCTTCCGGTCGGTGAAGAACTCAACATCGGCGAATCGGAAGCGCGCGATAGGTTCATGGCGCTGTTTGACCAGTCGGTGCAGAGAAGGCTGATAGGCGATGTTCCTCTCGGCGTCTTCTTGTCTGGCGGGCTTGATTCATCTTCAGTGGTCGCCATGATTGCAAGACACCGTGAGGCAAAAGAGATAAAGACCTTTTCAATTGCATTCAGCGAAAAATCTTTTGATGAGTCATCCCATGCCAGGTCGGTCGCCAGACATTTCGGGACGGATCACAGGGAGGAAGTTCTTTCTCCTGAGAATTTGATAGCTCTTTTCCCGGAGGTAACGGCGTTGCTCGATGAGCCGCTTGGTGATGCTTCTATCATACCGACCTATGCGCTTTCGCGTTTCACCAAAAAATATGTCACGATTGCGCTAGGGGGGGACGGTGCCGATGAGCTCTTCGCTGGATACCCCACATTTCAAGCCGAGCGTTTCGCCAACTATTACAGAAAAATTCCTCGGCTAATAAGGAATGGAGTTATAGAAAGATTTATTTCCAATCTTCCCACATCGGATGAAAATATAAGCCTGGATTTTAAAATAAAACAGTTCATCAAAGGTGCCGGCAGGGAAGATATTTCTCGTCATGCTACATGGATGGGATCTTTCTCAGAGGAGGAGCTTAAAAAACTTCTTTCTTTCAACCCGTCGCATGGGCTTTATGAAGATACGGCGCGTCATTTCAAAAATTCGATGCTAGCCTCCAAAGGCAACCGCGTTCTTTATTCTTACAAAAAGCTCTATCTTGCCGATGACATCCTTACAAAGTTGGATCGGGCCTCCATGTGGAATTCTCTCGAGGCGAGAGCTCCGTTTATGGATCATGAACTGGTTGAATTCGTCTTCCGCCTTCCGTACACCTTTAAACTGAGAGGCATGACGATGAAGTATCTTCTGAAAAAATCTTTTGAGGAGATCCTTCCAAAGGGAATAGCACGCCGTTCGAAGAAGGGATTTGGAATTCCCCTGGCGAAGTGGATAAAGGGCCCCATCAGGGAGATGACCTGTGATCTGCTTGCTTCTGAAAAGATAGCTCGGGAGGGATTTCTAAATCCAGAATATGTTTCGGAAATCCTCGACAGGCATTTGAGCGGCAAAGAGGATAACAGAAAGAAACTATGGACCCTGATAATATTTGAGAAATGGCTTGAAAATTGGGGTGCTAGGGTTTTTGCCAGGCCCGAATAAAAACGGAGAAGATAATGCAAGAGAGAAATTACGATCCGCAAAATATAGAGAAAAAATGGCAACGACGATGGGAGGATGAAAAGTCCTTCAAAGTCGATGAAGGAGGGGAGGGTGAAAAGTACTATCTCGTCGAGATGCTCCCGTATCCCTCGGGACGAATCCACATGGGGCATGTGCGTAATTATACGATAGGGGACGTCGCTGCCAGGTACCGCATTATGAAGGGCGTGAAAGTCTTGCATCCCATGGGATGGGACGCCTTTGGAATGCCGGCCGAAAATGCTGCGATCCAACGTGGGGTTCACCCGGAAGATTGGACCTACCAAAACATAGATTACATGCGCGGCCAGCTCAGGAGGCTTGGATTTTCGTACGACTGGGATCGCGAGATAGCGACGTGCCATCCTGAATATTATAAATGGGAACAGCTAATTTTCACTAAGATGTATGAGAGGGGCTGGGTTTATAAGAAGACCTCGCCGGTCAACTGGTGCCCGAAGTGCCAGACCGTTTTGGCTAACGAGCAGGCCAGCCGGGGTGTTTGCTGGCGCTGCGATTCAAGCGTAGAGATGAGATCGATGTCGCAGTGGTATTTCAAGATTACCGATTATGCCGATGAACTTCTTCGTGATATCGATGAAAAATTGACCGGATGGCCGGAACGCGTCCGGATAATGCAAAAGGAATGGATAGGTAAAAGCGAGGGGGCCAATGTAGATTTTGCCATAGATGGTTCCAGCGAAAAGGTTTGCGTATTCACGACTCGTCCGGATACCCTCTTCGGGGCCACGTTTATGTGCGTTTCCTGTGAACATCCCATAGTTGATGAAGCGATGAAAGATCCTGCGAGAAGGAATGAGATATCTGCATTTATAGAGAGGAGCTCGAAGATAGATCATCAGGCCCGCCTTGAGGACAAATACGTGAAGGACGGGGTTTTTATTGGCAAGAGTTGCATAAATCCTATGACGGGCATGAAGATGCCGATATATGCCGCAAACTTCGTCTTGATGGATTATGGCAGCGGTGCGGTCATGTGCGTGCCTGCGCATGATCAAAGGGATTTTGAGTTTGCCAAGAAATACGATCTTCCTATCAAGGTTGTTATAGAGCCCGAAAATTCGAAACTCGATGCGACTACCATGACGGCGGCCTTTGTCGATGATGGAATTCTCAGGGACTCAGGGGAATTTACCGGAATGAATTCCAGAAAGGCGATCTCAGCGATTTCAGATCACCTTGCCACAATCGGCGCTGGCGGGAAATCGATAACATATCGTCTCAAGGACTGGTGTCTTTCCAGACAGCGCTATTGGGGTGCGCCGATTCCGATCATCTACTGTGATAAATGCGGCGCAGTCGCTGTTCCGGAAGTGGATCTGCCAGTGAAGCTTCCGCGAGATGTCAGCCTCACGGGTGCCGGAGGTTCGCCTCTGGCAAAGGATGAATCTTTCGTGAACGCCAGTTGCCCCAACTGTTCCGGTCCTGCCAAGCGAGAAACGGATACTATGGACACCTTTGTCGAATCATCCTGGTATGTTCTGAGGTACGCCTCCCCCAGATATGATGCTGCTCCGCTCGACAGGGAAAAGGTTGAATACTGGCTTCCTATTGATCAGTACATAGGCGGAATAGAGCATGCGGTGGGGCATCTGATCTACTTCAGATATTTCACCAAAATATTGAGGGACCTTGGCTATATATCCCTCGATGAGCCGTGCAAGGATCTCATGACCCAGGGAATGGTCTACAAAGACGGCGCCAAAATGAGCAAGTCAAAGGGAAACGTCGTCGACCCTGATGACATGATCGCCAAGTATGGGGCCGATACCATGAGGATTTTTTCTCTTTTTGCAGCGCCCCCGGAAAAGGATCTTGAATGGAACGATCAGGGGGTTGACGGTTCGTTCAGATTTCTTGCGCGTATCTGGAGATTTGTCGCCGAGCATATCGACTCCGCATCCGACCCGGATTCATCGGCGGAAGAGAAGCGCTGGATGCACAAGACGATAAAGAAAGTCACCGAGGATATAGAGAGGTTCCATTTCAACACAGCCATCTCCGCGATAATGGAATATCTGAATTTTATCATCGCGCAGGGTGTGGCAAAGACAAGCAAAGAGGCTGTCAGGATGCTGGCTCTTCTGATTTCACCCTTCGCACCACATATGGCTGAGGAGATATGGGAATGGATAGGTAATTCCGAAATGATTGTCAGGCAGAGCTGGCCTTCTTATGATCCGAGCTTGATCAAAAGCGATACGGTGACGGTAGTGGTACAGATCAACGGTAAGCTGCGCGACAGAATAGAGGCCCCATCCGATATAGAAGATGAAGCGCTTAAGAAGATGGCCGTTGAAAGCGAAAAGGTCGCTTTGGCCCTAGCTGGCGTAAATCCAAAGAAGATAATCGTAATACCGAAAAAGCTCGTAAACATAGTGATATAACAATGGCGAGAATGGACGTTACAATATTGGACAAGGAATTAAGGGCCGGCAAGATTCATCCTGTCTATACGATAGTCGGTGAGGAATATCACCTCGTCCGTACTGCTGTTGATATATTAAAAGAAAAAATCTGCGGTTCTGAACGAAACGAATTTTCAACAATCCTTTTGGATGCCGCATCATCCGACGCATCTAGAATACTTCCCTCTTTGCAGACTCCATCCCTCCTTGCGGGCAAAATTCTGGTTCAGGTTAAAAATCTTCACAAACTCGACAAGGAGCTGATTGAAGAGCTTGTTTCATATCTGAATGATCCGTGCGATAGCAGCGTCCTTCTCCTGATTGCAGAGAAGCTCGATGGCAGGACGAAGTTTGCACAGGTTTTGGAAAAGAGGGGAGCGATCATCGAATGTAAGCCGCTTTTTGACAACAAACTTCCCAACTGGTTGAATATAGAGTTCAAACGGCACGGGCGGCAAATCTCTCAACAGGCGGCTTCATTTCTTGCAGATATGGTAGGTAATGATCTTTCCCAGTTGTCGTCCGCCATCGAAAAGATAGTCCTTTATGTAGGTGATAAGAAGCTCGTCGATGTGAGGGATATTGAACAGTCCATCACGGAAACTCACCAGCGCACTGTCTTCATGATGACGGATGCTGTGGGGGAACGTAGTATTTCTCGGGCTATGGCGCATCTGCATAACATAATAGATAACGGTGGGGCGCCTTTGCTTCTTCTCAATATCCTTACAAAGCATTTCAGAATTCTTTCGAAGGCGAAGGAGATAAGCGGACGAATGAATAATCGTGCCGATATTGCGCGATATATCGGAGTCAATCCATTCTTCGCTCAGAAATACATTTCCCAGGCTGCAAATTTTTCGAGGGCTGAGTTAAGGCGCGCTTTCCGGATTTTGCATCGATGTGATCGGGAGATAAAATCAAGCAGGCTGCCAGATGAGAGGCTGCTTGAAAGAGCTCTGATATCCATAATGGGGGATAGGGATAGGCGGGCGGTTTTAAAAAATTGATTTTGCAGGGCCCTCTTTCTTGAAAAAGAGATTTTCGACACCATATATCTCTTCACGGAGGACAGATGCGTTTCGACAAACTTACACTCAAAGCCCAGGAGGCTGTTCAATCTGCGCAGGACCTCGCTGGAAAATTCAATCAGCAGGAAGTTTCGCCGGAACATCTTTTGGTCGCCCTAATAAATCAGGATGGGGGGGTCGTTTCTTCCATACTCAACAAGGTTGGCATCGATCGTCGTACGCTCTCCGATTCTCTGATGGATGAAATTAAAAAGCTTCCTCAGGTGAGCGGTGCGGCTGCAGGTCAACTTTATATTTCGTCTAATCTGAAACGAGATTTTGACGAGGCATTCAGGGAGGCCTCATCATTGAAAGACGATTTCATTTCGTCGGAGCATATCCTGATAGCCATAGCTGAGAATAAATCCTCGAAGGCAGGTGAAATTCTTCGCGCTAGCGGCGTTACAAAAAAGGTAGTCCTTGCTGTCTTGAAAGATATCAGGGGGCCCCACAGGGTGACCGATCAGGATCCCGAGGGGAAATATGAAGCTCTCAAAAAATATACCCGGGATCTTACCGATGCGGCAAGGCAGGGAAAGCTCGATCCGGTCATAGGAAGGGATGACGAAATTCGCAGGGTCATTCACGTTCTTTCCAGGAGGACGAAGAATAATCCAGTTTTAATAGGAGAGCCGGGCGTCGGCAAGACGGCCATCGTCGAGGGGCTCGCGCAAAGAATAATGTCAGGGGATATTCCTGAATCGCTGCGGGACAAACGTCTTCTTTCCCTCGATCTCGCATCGCTTGTGGCAGGCGCCAAATATAGAGGGGAATTCGAAGACCGCCTGAAAGCCCTGCTCAAAGAGGTTTCCGGAAGTGGAGGAGAGGTCGTTCTTTTTATAGATGAGCTTCATACCCTGGTCGGGGCCGGTGGCGCAGAAGGGGCGATAGACGCATCAAATATGCTAAAACCCGCGTTGGCGAGGGGTGAGCTGCGCTGTATCGGTGCAACGACTCTCAATGAGTACAGAAAATACATAGAGAAAGATGCAGCACTCGAAAGGAGGTTCCAGCAGGTCTACGTCGGTCCTCCATCGGTTGAGGAAACTATCGCTATTCTAAGAGGGCTCAAGGAGCGTTACGAGGTTCATCACGGAGTGAGAATTCAGGACTCCGCGATTATAGCGGCTGCAACCCTTTCGGACAGGTACATAGCCGACCGTTTTCTTCCCGACAAAGCCATAGACCTTGTAGATGAGGCCGCTTCAAAGTTGCGCATTGAAGTCGATTCTATGCCGGTGGAGATAGACGAGATAGAGCGCGAGATCATGGGAAAGGAGATCGAATGTACCGCCCTGAAAAAGGAGAGCGACAAGTCGAGCAAGGAAAGGCTTGCCATCCTTGAAAAGGATATCGCGAATCTCAGGGAAAGCTCTCGCTCTCTGAAGGCACACTGGCAGCAGGAACGGGATAAAATAAAGGCCATCAGGGATGCCAGAGAGCGTCTTGAACAGACAAAGTCGGAGCAAGAGAGGGCGGAGCGCAAAGGGGATTTGAGCAGAGCAGCAGAATTAAAATATGGAATCCTTCCATCTATTATAAGGGAAATAGAAGCTGAGGAAAAATCGCTGGAGCTTCTGCAGAAGGATAAAAGAATGCTCACCGAGGCAGTCACAGATGAGGATATCGCTCAGATAGTTTCAAAATGGACCGGAATTCCGGTTTCCAGAATGATGGAAGGAGAAATTCAGAAGCTAGTCCACATAGAGGATAACCTGCGAAAAAGGGTGGTCGGACAGGAAGAGGCGCTCGAGAAAGTCGCATCAGCTGTGAGGCGTTCAAGGGCGGGTCTGCAGGATCCGAATCGTCCTATCGGTTCATTTATATTTATGGGGCCGACCGGCGTTGGCAAAACAGAGACAGCGAGGGCGCTTGCGGAATTTCTTTTCGACGATGAAAGGGCGATGGTCAGGATAGATATGAGCGAGTTCATGGAAAAGCACTCTGTGGCGAGGCTCATCGGTGCTCCTCCAGGCTATGTCGGTTATGAGGAAGGTGGATATCTTACTGAGGCCGTGCGCAGGCGCCCTTATTGCGTCATCTTGCTGGATGAGATTGAAAAAGCGCATCCGGATGTCTTCAATATATTCCTCCAGATCCTCGATGACGGCAGACTGACCGACGGGCAGGGGAGGACGGTAAATTTTACAAATGCCGTGCTCATAATGACCTCCAACATCGGCAGCCAGTACATAACGGATGTGGCTGGCGATGCAGAAAAGGTAACTGAAAGAGTTCTCGCTGCGATGAAGGAACACTTCAGACCCGAATTCATAAACAGGGTTGATGATCTCGTGATATTCCATCCGTTAAAAGAGGAACAGATAAGGGAGATAGTGGATATACAATTGAAAAAGCTTCTCACCATGCTGGCCTCAAGGCATTTAACCCTCGAGGTGAGTGATGCGGCCAAGGGATATCTTGCTTCGAAGGGCTGGGACCCTGTCTATGGTGCAAGACCTCTGAAGAGGGCTATCCAGAAGTACCTCCTAGATCCACTTTCGACCGCCATTTTGGAGGGGGATCTCAAGGAGGGGGATGATAAAAAGGCTGACTTTGAGGGGGGCAAACTCATTATTAAATAATTCCTTTAATATCAAGCATATATCCTATAATTATAAAGTGTAGCATTAGATATCTCTTTCCCATCTGAATCCATATAATGTTCTAATATAAGAACATATCCTGTTTTTAGAACATATTTGTGTTTTATATTTAGAACATCTTGGCTAAAATCAATCACAACTGGTTGAATTGAAAAGGCTCGTGATTGCGGCACGGATATTGCTTTGTGCCGGCCAAAAAAAGGAGACCGTTTATGGGAAAGAGAAAGCTGCTCTGCATAGATGACGACAGGGACTTTTTGATAGCGCTGAGGCTCCAACTTCGAGAGCAGTTCAGGCTCTTCGTATCGGAGGGAATAGAGGAGGGGCTGAAAATTGCCGAGGTAGAGAACCCCGACCTCATCCTTCTCGATGTTAAATTGGAATCCGGAAGCGGAATAGATGCGATACCAAAGATAAAGAGCATGATGCCCGACCCCGATATCGTGATGATTTCCGGTGCACGCGATCCCAAGCTCATAGTTCAGGCTATCCGGGCCGGTGCCATAGATTATCTGACCAAACCCTTCGACCTGAACGATCTTCTGGCAATTTTTGAAAAGCAGAGGGAATCAAAAAAGATTAAAGAGCGCTATCAAGCCTTGGTTCAGTCTCAAAACGAGGAGATTGCCGGACAGGAGATCATCTATAAAAGTTCCTCAATGCGTCGACTCTTTGAACAGGCCGCGCGGCTTAAAAATCATGAGGCCAACGTGCTTATCGTGGGTGAAACCGGAACTGGCAAGGAGCTTTTGGCCAGATTTATCCACGATCAGGAGGGGAAGGGATTGCAGCGCCCCTTTGTGGCGGTCAATTGCGCTGCTATTCCGGAACAGCTTTTGGAGGCGGAGCTCTTTGGGGCCGAGGTCGGTGCATATACAAGTCTCCAGAAGAGAAGAATAGGGAAGTTTGAGCTCGCCGATGGAGGAGACATATTTCTTGATGAAATAGGATCGCTGAGGCTGGATCTGCAGGCAAAGATATTGAGAGTTCTGCAGGAAAAAGAGTTTTCGCGTTTGGGGAGCAATGAAACTATCAAAGCGAATTTCAGAGTCATTGCGGCGGCAAATGTCTCACTGGATGAAAAACTCGGGCGTGGCGAATTCCGCATGGATCTGTATCACAGAATAAGGGTGATACAGTTGAATATACCGCCGCTTCGCGATCGCAAGGAGGATATAGCCGAACTGGTTGAGTATGCCATGAATAAATTCAGTCGGGATGGGGTTAGGAAAAAGATCACTCCTCTCGCAATGGTCAAGCTTGTGGAATATCAATGGCCTGGAAACGTTCGCGAGCTGATAAACGTGGTCCACAGCCTGATAATCCTCTCCCGCGGGGATCTGATCGATGAATCATCCTTTCCATCATGGGTCATGAACGGAACAGTTCCTGATTCAAATGGAAAAAGACACGGAGATCGTCCCGTTGACTGTTCATCTATCACATTGAAGGAGTATCTGGCTCAGGCTGAAAAAATTTACATACGGACCGCATTGGAGAATTGTAGAGGGGACAAGTCAAAAACTGCGCGGATGTTGAACATGGGCAGGACCACTCTTTATGCGCGGCTTAAGGATCTGGGAATGATGTGATGTATGTTGATTTTATTCTTGTGATGCCGATAATGCGGCAATGGCTCGGAATGGATTCGGCTTCATAGAGCGCATTGCTGGCTACTACACACCATGCGTGTCATTCCCGCGGTCTTAAGCCGCCGCCTTTGGCGGGGCAGGCGGGAATCCCGTTTCAACCGTTCGCCAGTTGCGAGTCACCAGTCACAAGTCACAAGTCACGGCTGTTACGAGGATGACAAGCGCATAGTTTTTAGAGGCGCCCTGAATTTGCTGATTTTTCAGAGGTTACCTATGAGAAATAAAAGAAATAGTCGCGGCAACAAACCTCATTTCGGAAAGATCCCGTCAAAGGGATCTTATCGAGTCTCTCGAATGTCGAACTCTTCTCAAAAGGAACGTGCTGGAGAACTTTCCATCCATAGAGAGGGATATGGTTTTGTAGTTATGCCCGACCCCGATTCTTCAGATATATTTGTGCCGGCAAGATATATCGGCGATGCGATGGACGGTGATATAGTAGAGGTGAGAATTTTCTCATCCGGCGGGCGGCGTCCCGAGGGTAGGATTTCAAAGATTTTGGAGAGGAAGAAAAAACTACTAATCGGCAGGATCGAACGCCGTCATGAAAAGTTTTGGGTGATCTCCGACGATCTTAAGGTGCGTTATAGAATTCTCATCGACGCTTCTGATCTTTCCAGTGCAAATGATGGAGATAACGTGGTTGTCGAGATCACGCGCTATCCCGCTGGCGATTCTCCTCCAAAGGGGATAGTAAAGGAGGTCTTGGGCAGGCGAGGGGAATACAAAACGGAGAAGCTCGCCCTTATCATCAGGCATTCGCTGCCTCGCAGTTTCCCCCTCTCAGTTGAAAAGGAGGCGGAAAGAACATGCAGGGAGATAGAGAGATCAACCCTGCTCGAATCCGAGGATCGTGCTAATCTCCTTCATCTTCCCTTTGTGACGATAGATGGCGAGAACGCCAGAGACTTCGATGATGCCGTCTATGTTGAAAGGGCAGACGGAGGCTACAGGCTTTATGTTTCCATTGCGGATGTTTCACTCTATGTTCGTCCGGGCTCCGAAGTGGATCAGGAGGCTTTTAGAAGGGGGACCTCCGTATATTTTCCGGATCAGTGCATCCCCATGCTTCCGGAGATATTGTCAAATGAGAAATGCAGTCTGAACCCGGATGAACCGCGAGCCACGGTAACGGCCGAGCTGTTAGTTTCCAATGACGGGCGCGTCAGCCGGGAGAAATTTTACAGGAGCCTTATCAAGAGCAGGGCTAGAATGACCTATACTGATATCAGGAAGATTCTGATCGATAAGGATGAGCAGTCTATTTTTAAGTACGGGAATTTGTACCGGATGATATCCCTTATGAAGGACTGTCACGATTCCTTAAGAGCTGCAAGGCTTGCGAGAGGCTCGGTTGATTTCGACCTGCCCGAGGCCGATATAGTCATGGGCATGGATGGCGGGATATCCTCTATCGTCAAGGCGGAGCGTCATGTCGGTCACATGATGATAGAGGAATTTATGGTCGTTGCGAACGAGGCGGTCGCCAGATTCCTAACTGAGAATGAAAGAGGGTGTATATATCGCGTTCATCAACCTCCTCCGCCCGACAAACTAAAAGAGCTCTCTCTCTTTCTCTACAACCTTGGATATAAATTTCCTTTCTCAAAGACTGTAAAGGCTGGCCACTTTGCCAGCGTGATTCGGGCTGCGCGCGGGCGCCCTGAAGAGAGGCTGGTCAATCATTTCATACTGAGGTCCATGGCGCAGGCGGCATACAACAGTGAGAACCTGGGTCATTTTGGACTGGCATCCGAATGCTATTGTCATTTTACCTCTCCGATCAGGCGATATCCAGATTTAGAGGTTCATAGACTTCTGACTTCTGCGAAAAGAGGGATAAAATCTTCCAGGCTTATATCTATCTCTGAGACTTCTTCGCTGAACGAGAGGAGGGCCATGGAGGCTGAACGTGAGATGACGAAGCTATTCTCCGCATTTTTCATGAGAGAAAAGGTGGGGGAGGAGTTCGACGGGATAATAAGCCATGTCACGAAATTCGGCTTTTTTGTCGAACTAATGGATTTTTATGTCGAGGGGCTCGTCCATATAACCTCACTTTTTGACGATCAATTTTATTTCGATGAAAAGAGGATGGAGTTGGTGGGGAAAAAGAGGGGAAGCAGACTTCGCATAGGTGATAAGGTCCGGATCGAAGTTGCCGGTGTAGATATACCCGCCAGAGAAGTAAATTTTGAGTTAGTAGCTCTTCCAGTCTAAAATTTTGCCTAGCATTCCCCTAGCATAGTTAAAGCCCTATATCATGAAATTCCTAAATTTAATTCCAGAACTTCATTGCAACATCCCTTTTTTAAACGGGTTTAGGGTTTTAATTAGCTTGACTCAAATAGAGATGAAGAATTATTATGGACTCGAATTTTCAATGAGGAGGCCGATACAGTGAAAAGAACTATGGAAATATCGATCATGGGCCAGAAGTTCATGATCAAAAGCGATTCTGACGATGATTACGTGACGCATGTTGCGAAATACGTCGATCAGAAGATCAACGAGGTCCTCCAGAACACCAAGTCCGTCGCTTCTCTGAACGTAGCTATATTGGCAGCCATGAATATTGCGGACGAATACTTTAAATTTCAAAGAGATAAGAAGGAGCGATTCAACAAGGTTGAAAAGAAGATAGAGGATCTGATAGAATTGATCGACCTTCAGATATAACTTGATCTTTTACAAGATGGCCAAGAGTTTCCCCTGCGGGATTTGTGCTTGGTATCCGCTATTTTAGAACCGATATTTTAAAATAGGGGATTATCCCTTGCTGCGGTGTGCATGCCTCCACCGTATGGTTTGGAGGAAGCCTAAAGCAGCGATATGATCACCCACCTGTAAAGGTCGGGTTCATAAATACCGATGCCACACGGTTCATGCGGGGGATTTTTTTATGTTTTTCAAACTCTTCGCCGATCTTGGTTGAAAAATTTTATTTCATCCACTATAGGATACCCTGCTGTTTTGTTTTTTGCGTTGAAAATGGTTTGATGGCGGGTTGCTGCGGCCGTAATTGGCTGATTTATATAGGATAATTTGCGATTTACGAATAGTCCATCCCCCGCTATATCAACCCTTCGATTTTTGAGCTTAGACTGGATAAGGGGGAGTTGTGATGGAAACGAGGCTTCAGCTTTACAACAGAATGCTTTCCACGCGCGACGAGCTTTCCTCTGATTTTGTTGAATCCGCCAGCAAGGAAATTCAAAAAAAGTTTTTTATTCTAGAGGAGTACCGCCTTTCCAGGCGAATAGGCCTTTATGCCCCTTATCAAAACGAGGTAAGAACCTCCTTAATTTTTGAGGAGAGCGATAGGAATAGGAAAGAGCTCTATTTTCCGGCTGCGAGGGGAGTTGCCGATGCCGTCAAATATTATCGCATTCAGGATCTAAAAGAGCTGGAGAGACGTGAAAATGGTTCCATGGAGCCGACAGGCAAACAGAGTTCTCTCAGGGATATAAATACCCTGGATATGATAGTGATACCGGGTGTTGCCTACGACCTCGCCGGCGCCCGGATCGGTTTTGGAAAGGGTTTTTATGATACCTGCTTGAACGAATTTTGCGGTGAGAGGATAGCGCTTGCCTACGATTTTCAAATCGTTTCAAAGCTTCCGCATCTCTCCGGCAAGGGCAGGGTCGACTGGATCATCACTGAGAAGAGGATGATCCGTATTGACTGAAATTGTACGGACAGCGCGCTGCGCATCCCTTCTGGTAGTCATGAGGGCTCGGCGTGCATTCACATATAGGAGGTACCTGTGACTGTAGAACTTTGGCAATTTATTATGTTTGTCGTAGCAGCGGTGGTTTTAGGGCTGCTGGTTGGTTCGCTGATAAGAAGAAGGTTTAGCAAACGTAAGATGGAGGAAGCCGAGGCGAAGGCCTCAGCGTTGGTTAAAGAAGCTTCATATTCCGCCGAAAACATAAAGAAGGATGCGGAGCTTGAAGCCAAGGATATCAAGCTAAAGGCCAGAAGCGAGCTTGAGCGGGAAAGTCAGGAAAAACTCAAAGAGTTGCAGGCGATGGAAAAACGCCTTCAGCTCAAGGAGGACAATCTCGAAAAGAAGTTCAATCTTCTTGAGAAGAAAGAGGAGGAACTTCATAGGGCTGAGCAGTCGAATGTCGATCGCAAAAAGCATGCCGAGGCCCTTGAGAAACGCTACATGGAACTTGTCACGGAGACGAGAAAACAGCTTGAGCAGATTGCTGGGATATCCTCGGAAGAGGCGAAACGTCAGCTCATCGATTCGATGGTTGAAGAGGCGAAACAGAACGCCGCACGCTTCATACTGGAGATCGAGGAGAGGTCGAAGGAGGATGCACAGAAAAAATCCAGACACATCATCGCTACGGCGATGGAGAGGATGGCATCCGATTATGTCGCCGAAAGGGCGATATCGGTGGTCCAGCTTCCTAACGATGAGATGAAGGGACGAATAATCGGTCGCGAGGGAAGAAATATTCGCGCACTTGAAGCGGCCACCGGCATCGATGTCGTGATCGATGATACCCCCGAGGCGGTAATACTCTCGGGCTTCAATCCGGTCAGAAGAGAGGTCGCCCGAATCGCAGTATCGAATCTCATAGCCGACGGCAGGATTCATCCTACGCGCATCGAGGAAATGGTTGAGAAGGCCGAAAAAGAGGTTGACGCCACCATCAAGGAGGCTGGTGAACAGCTCTGCCTGGAATTGAACGTTCCGAACCTGCATCCTGAATTGGTGAAGCTTCTTGGTTCGCTTAAGTATCGCTACAGCTTTGCTCAGAATGTCCTTCAACATACCAAGGAGGTCGCTTATATCGCGGGTATGATGGCCTCGGAGCTGGGCATAGATGAAGCGAAGGCGAGAAGGGCGGGGCTTTTGCACGACATAGGCAAGGCTGTGAGCCATGAGGTCGAGGGAAGCCACGCCTTGATCGGCATGGAATACGCAAAGAAATATCGCGAGGATCAGGAAGTGGTTCACGCAATAGGTGCGCACCATGAGGATATAGAGCAGAATACGGTCTTGGACCTTGTCATCGACGCAGCGGATGCTCTTTCAGGGGCTAGGCCAGGGGCGAGAAGAGAGGTTCTGGAGGCCTACGTTAAGAGGGTCGAGGATCTTGAGAAAATTTCTCAGTCCTTCAAGGGCGTAAGCAAGGCCTATGCTATTCAGGCCGGTCGCGAAGTTCGAGTAATGGTCGTCAACGATCAGGTCAGCGATGCCGAGGCTGTTGTGCTTTCTAAGGATATCGCCAAGAAGATTGAATCGGAGATGACCTATCCAGGGCAGATAAAGGTCACAGTCATACGTGAAACGAGGGCGACCGAGTTCGCAAAATAAGTTTGAGCTTAATCAATGTCTAAGATCAGGATTCTTGTTGTAGGAGATATATTCGGAAGACCGGGGCGGCAGATCTTTCACGATTTGCTTCCCGGCCTTATTCATCAACACCGTGTGGACTTTGTCATTGCCAATGGCGAAAACGCGTCAGGCGGGCGAGGTATCACGTCAAAAAACGCCGATGAAATATTGCAGAGCCCTGTTAACGTTCTGACTACTGGCAACCACATATGGGAGCATGATTCTATCAAGCCGTATTTTGAAACCCATCCGATACTTCGTCCGCATAATGTCGATAGTGCGCTCCCTGGTAAGGGATGGGGGGTCTTTACTTCATCCTCAGGCTGCAGGGTCTGCGTCGTCAGCCTGCAGGGATGCGTATTCATGGATGACAAGGGGATGAAGGCGATGAATCCATTTCAATCTATGGATACCTTGTTAAAGGAAATTTCGCCGATTTCAGACATCATCATAGTTGACTTTCATGCCGAGGCGACAAGCGAAAAAAGGGCGCTTGCTTGGCATCTCGATGGAAGGGTAAGCGCCTTGCTCGGAACTCATACCCACGTCCAGACCGCCGATGAAGAGATCCTCCCGAACGGGACCGCCTATATATCCGATATCGGCATGACGGGGCCGCACGCCTCTGTGATAGGGCTTGCCAAAGAGGTAGCAATTTTGAAATTCCTCACCGGTGAGAAGAAGAAGTTCAAGGTTGCGGAGGAAGGTCTGGCACTCAATGCTGTGCTATGTGAATTTTCCATCCAAACAGGCAAGGCCCTCTCCATAGAGAGAGTCAGGGCTACAAACTAGAACCATCATTCAGTGGTATTTCCGCGTTCATCAAAAAAGATTATTCTTGTTTTTTTCCCATCGTGGTTGATCATAGCAAGGTTGGGCATTGATGTGGCGAGCACCTTGTCACCATAAGAGAGATTGTAATTGAATGTGAGCGGGGAAAACTCTAGAAAGTGATTGATCACAGTTCCGTCATTTGCATCCACCACATCCAGGGTAGTTCCCCGGTGTATGGGTGCAGAAACATAGATTTTGTCACTACCGTTTGTTGTCAAACCAAACGGGATGGAGGTTGGCAACCCTCTACTATTTATCTTGATTGGAAATGTAGCCCATGTCATAGGAAGGTCCCATAGAATCATACCGTCGGGGCTAAGGCTGGACACGCTCAACGAGACCTCTTCCTCAAGGTATGTAGCTATGATATTGTCATTAAGGCACTCAAGGGAGTTGATAACGGAGGGATGATCTTTCGAGCGCAGAAGGTCAACGGCGTTGTTGATGAGATCTGGCTCTCCGATATTATCTGGACCTTCTACAGGGATTATGAAGGACATGTAACCATTATCAGTGTCGTAGCTCGCAGCTGCTGCGTAGTACGTGCCATCGCAGTATTGCAGATCCATTATTCCGCAGCTATTATCACCATCGTGAGTCCCACAAACTGGTTTTACCTCAACCTCATTATTAAGGTCGAGATCGGCGACTAGGATGTAAGCACCGTTGCGCTTTGTTCCAGCAGGATCATCAGGCATTTCGACGGTCATTGGGATGTAGAGCTTATCTCCGAATATTCGCATATTTGGTAGGCCTACGAATCCTTTATCATTCCAGGGGGCGTAGGAATGGTTCATACCAACAACTGGAAGTGTTTTTTTGAATTGGAGAGCGTTGCCATCATACTCAAGCTTGTGCAAGTAGTAACTAGACTCATCGCCGCCTTTCTCTCTCTGATGACCGAGTGCATAGATAGCGCTGTCCTTATCTACCACGATTGACGTAATTGAGTTAAATTCATAGTTAATAGGGCCCGGCGCGATAGCAGGTCCGCCAGTGGTATTTTCCGGTTGGATCAGTTGCTCAAGCTTCCACTTGAATGAATTCTCGTCGAATCCAACTATCCCTATCATTGGGGTGAGCTCTTCAGGATCTCTATCAGCATTGTTTCCGGCAACTACGAATTTATCACCTATTGAACTGACCACAGGCAGAAAGTGATTTGATATGGTCAACGCTCCCGCCTTTGCAGCTCTGAAGCTTAGAGTATTTTTCTGTTCTCCAAGTTTTTGATAGATCCCGTCGGCAATGAAGAGAAAATCGGATGTCATTTGCAAATCGTATTCGCGATATGGTTCGAGAAGAGAGAGGGTTTCGATCGTCATCTGATAGGCCCCAAGTTCCTCTCTGTAGTCTATCCCACTCCTAAATGGGATCTCCTCGCCATTGCTCTTTTTGGTAATTTTAATCCCTTCCGAGGAATGATCGAGAAGGGTAACTATCGGTGTGAATGTGATTACCATATGTCCGTCGAGCGTGAGGATGGAGCCATCCGATGGCATGAAGGAGGTCACCAGCTGATCGAAGCTGTACGAGGTCATCTGTGCATTTTCTATGGTGTTCGGAGATGAAATTCCGGAAATCAGCTGACATGATTGGCTAAGCCCTAGCACAAGAAGCGCCACAAGAATTTTTATCGGTGAATATCTCATGATCCCTCCCTTTATCGCTGGAAGAGTATTTTGCAAGATCGATGCCATCGATCTTGTCCTCGCTGCCAACTATAACCTATTAATATTAAAAGGTATAATGATTTTTTATCCCTCTCCGTTTCAGAATAAAGTTGCTGATCCATATACTGGTGACGGAAAAATGACGGCAGCTTCTCAAAATGTGAAGTTGGAGCGCTTTGAACAGTTTTAAAGCCAGCAAAGGGTCGATTGACAAGCTCTTACTGCCATCGATCATCTCCCTCTGGACATGCCCCACCATCTTCTGTAGATTGCGCCAGCTATGAAGATAAAACACAGCGTAGAGGAACAGCTGAAGGTCATAAAGAGAGGGGCTATCGACCTGATCGGCGAAGAAGAACTCATCAAAAGGCTTGAAAAGGGAACCCCCTTGCGAGTCAAGATCGGATTTGACCCTACCGCCCCTGATCTGCATCTGGGCCATACGGTGGTAATGCAGAAGCTTCGGCAGTTTCAGGATTTGGGGCATAAAGTTATTTTTCTTCTGGGTGATTATACTGCGATGATCGGCGATCCATCCGGGAGAGATGAAACGCGCCCGACCCTCTCTGAAGAAGTCGTGAAAAAAAATGCCCAGACATACGTGAAGCAGGCTTCTAAGATATTGAATATTGAGGATGCCGAGGTGCGTTTCAATTCAGAGTGGCTTGGAAAGATGAGCGGGCCGGACTTTCTTAGGCTTTCGTCCAAATATACAATAGCACGCATGATGGAAAGAGATGACTTCAAAAAGCGATATACGCAGGGGCATCCTATTCGTATTCACGAGTTCATCTATCCTTTGCTTCAAGGTCATGATTCTGTGGTACTGAAAGCCGATATCGAGATCGGTGGCACTGATCAGATATTCAACTTGTTGGTGGGTCGTGAACTTCAGAAGGAAGAGGGGCAGAGTTCGCAGATTGTGCTCACCATGCCGCTTCTTGTCGGCACGGACGGCGTGCAGAAGATGAGCAAGAGCTATGGTAATTATGTAGGTATCAACGAGGCTCCGCGCGAAATTTTCGGCAAGCTCATGTCTATTTCAGATGAGCTCATGTGGCGTTACTACGAACTTCTTTCCAATCTTTCAATGAATGAGATAGAGGAACTCAAAAGCGAGTTGGCGCTCGGAAAAATTCATCCAAAAGTTGTTAAAGAAAATTTTGCGATGGAGATCGTCGCTAGATTTCATTCTGAAGAGCTGGCGATCAAAGCGCGAGATGAATTCGAAGAGATTTTCGGCAAGAAGGGCAAGCCGGATGAGATGGAAGAATTTTCCATCTCCCGCCATTCTTCACTCGTCGAAATTCTTTCCGAGCTCGGACTCTGTTCGAGCAAATCGGATGCTCGGAGGATGATCTCCCAGGGAGCCGTGAGGCTCGATGACGCTAAAATAGACGCAATCGATTTCAAGATGACGAAAAAAGGACCCTGCATTTTACAGATCGGCAAGAGAAAGTTCGCCAGGCTGATCGTAAGCTGATTTTTATTTTTGGAGAGTGTTTGTAACTATTTGATTTACATGGATGTCTTAGCTGTCGCCCGCTTCCTTCGTTTTTTTGAAAAAAATGTTTTTTTTATGAAATGTTTGTTGACACAGGGGAACATATTCTGTAGAAGACGCCTCACGCTTTTAAGGCATCCCCAGAGGGACTAGTTAAAAAGCCTGAAATATCAAGAAGTTAAGGCAGTTCCCGACTAGGGAATGTTCCTTTCTGCGGTCTGCTCTTTGAAAACTGAATAGCGAGTCATAAATGGCAAACGTTGAATTATACCGTTTAAATGGGCTCCCATCTTTCGAGATGGGAAGTATCAAGATAACAAACGCATCATTGAAAAATGAAGCGTCTTTATTAACAGAATTTAACTGGAGAGTTTGATTCTGGCTCAGAACGAACGCTGGCGGCGTGCCTAACACATGCAAGTCGAACGGGAATGTTTCCTTCGGGGAACTAGTACCGTGGCGCACGGGTGAGTAATACGTAGGTGACCTGCCTTTCGCTGGGGAATAACTCCGGGAAACCGGAGCTAATACCGCATACGCCCTACACTTCATTGTGCCGGGGAAAGATGGCCTCTCCATGGAAGCTATCGGCGATAGATGGGCCTGCGCACCATTAGCTAGTTGGTAGGGTAATGGCCTACCAAGGCTACGATGGTTAGCTGGTCTGAGAGGATGATCAGCCACACTGGAACTGAGACACGGTCCAGACTCCTACGGGAGGCAGCAGTGGGGAATATTGCGCAATGGGCGAAAGCCTGACGCAGCAACGCCGCGTGAGTGATGAAGGCCTTC